>CAKZQX010000122.1 GCA_937141995.1 uncultured Chloroflexaceae bacterium
GAACTCTGACCCGACTTTCGTATGGCACAATCAGCGTATACGTATGCTCCGGCACCTGGTTGCGCCGACTGCTCTTACTGGTGATCACCCCGGCGGTACTGCTTCGTCCGCGCCGGTTTTACTCCTCAAGAGACCCCCAGATCGTGTGATATGACATACTGATCCGCTGTTGATCGGATAGTGTCCGGCGTATGCCGGGATGCGTTCATCGCATCGCGCGGTCGTTGGCGCTATACTACATTGACTGTGATAATGATTTTGCGTTTCGCTCATTCATAATAAGGTTCATTGTAGTAGTAATGAAGGAAACGACATGATCAAGCGAAGGGTATGCGTGGTACTGGCGTTCATCATCGTTGTTATGACAGGGTTAGCAGGTATTCCGGCTCAGGCTGATGTTCACTATCGTCAGCAGATCGCGTATCACACCGCCAGTATGACTGGTTTAGTAGGCTACTGGTCTTTAGATGAAGGAAATGGAGATATCGCGCACAACTCCTTGTCGAGCGACGATGATGGTATAGTATACAATGCTGCTTGGGTTGCCGGGGTTTCAGGTACAGCATTGCATTTTGATGGAGATGATGATTATCTGGAAATTGCGCACAGTAGTAATCTGAGTGTAGTTCATCAAATGACGCTGGCTGCCTGGGTTAAACCAGAAGCACTGTGTGATTCGAATAATCCTATCATACAGATGGACAACAGTTATGGATTGAAAATCACGAGTAGTGGTCAAGCGATAGGGTTCATCTGGTCCGGCTTTGAATCCCACCATTCGACGACACACCTTATCCCCGATACCTGGTATCATGTGGCGGCAACGTTTGAAGACGGGGTGCATCGCATCTTTGTAAACGGCATCCTTGAAAACCAGGCCACCGATCCGATGGCGACAATCCCCAGTGCTCCTGCTCCAGTGTATTTTGGGAAAGGAGCGTTTGGTTGTGATTTTACTGGAATAATCGATGAGGTATATATCTACCAAACGGCACTGACACCGCAAGCAATACAAGAGATCTATCAAACAGCGACCATTCCAACTACCCCTGACAATTTACAAGTTGAACATAGAACGCCAGACAGTTTCACCCTAACCTGGAATGATACTTCTTCTAACGAAGACGGGTTTAAGATATACCGATGGGACGAATCGTCGCAAGACGTCGGTTATTTCGCATCAACGGAAGCAAATATCACCACATTTACCGATACGTCGGTCCAATGTGGACGCGATTATGGGTACGAGGTGAGTGCATACAATATCCAGGGAGAATCCGCACCCACGTCCCGGGTTACAGGTACATCTCCTCCGTGCTCCTCGTCTCATACTGTCTATCTCCCATGTCTACTTGTCCCGGAAATTGATATTCCTGTTGCTTCGGTCCTGACTCCGTTTGATGCGAATGTGGAAGACGTCGTCGGACCATCGGACTGGTCGGGTAATTATGGGAAGTCGCCTGAGATCATTGTTGCATCAGACGGCGTTGAACTCGATGTTCTGGCTCAGGATTATAATCCTGAAACTCCCTGGGAAGCCGTATTGTTGCATATCAAACCTACATCAACCGGGTATACCATCATCCAGGCACGCACGGATATACCCTTCCTGGATCGAGTGATGGGTCTGGCCCGCGACGAGTCAGGCAATCGCTACTATGCCACTGGTGTGAACGAAGGTAACGTGGTGAGCCCCACGTATCCGCCGCTCAATACATACCGTAATAATATCGTTCGGGTTATCAAACTGAACCGGGCAGGTGACATTGAATTTAATATTGACCTGGATACTGCTCGTCACGCCTACGACAATGATGCTGAGATGATTATCAATCCAATGGTAGCAGCCTCATCCCGGCTGGCAGTCGGCGGCAATGAGCTCGCATTGGTCCATGGCATCAATACGGATCCGGACTGGGATATTGGTGGCGCTCGACATCAAAAGGCGCTTTCTACCCGTCTGGATGCGACCAGCGGTGCTATTATGCAAACGTCTTCTGCATGGGTCAGTCACTCGTTCGACCAGCGTCTCTTCTTTGATGGTGAGGAAATAATCGAGCATCATCTGGGAGATGCGTATCCTCGCCACCTTGTGTTTGCCCGGAACAATACCTCCTATCCGCTCTTTTATATTAAGGGGGAGTTAGGGGAAAACAACACCTACACCCGACTGGGTGGTATTGCACGCATTGCGGGCGACCCGGATTATACGCATATTGCGCTATTCGCTACGGAGAATACTGCCGATACTGGAAGCCGGATTAACGGAGCGCGTAATCTGGCCATAGTACGCGTCACGGGCGATGATCACAGCATCGATCCCGGTTTGCCGGATACGTTGACGGTCTCTTCAAAAGGGACACAGTACGTCAATCGGCTGCGGTGGCTGACGCAGTATTCGTCAGCTTCCAATATACACGCAGAACGTCCCAAGATAATCAGCATCGGTGACAATCAGTATATCGTGCTCTGGGAAGAATGGCGTACTATGAACGAGCATACCGATACGTTTCAGGGTGTCTATGGCATGGTTATTGACGACCAGGGGAACAGATTGCGTCCTGCGACGCTGATTACTGATAAGCATCACTTACATCGTGGCGATGATGCGTTTTTCCTGGACAACCGCGCTGCCTGGATCACGGGCAATGCCGTTGAGCAGAAATTGTATATTCACTTTGTGGATGCCGCGCTTACCTATGAGATGGTACCAGTGGACTGACGGATGAATGACATCTCGTTATAGCCGGGATCGCCAATCGTCCGTATCTGTGTGCCATCCAGCCGCATTCCTGGGGTACCGGAGTGGCAATCGCGTAGCCATAACGGCTGTCCGGTCTGGTACTGCGCCTGCTGTGACTCTCGTCAAGCCAGGTCAGTTCGTGGACGTAAGCGGACATATAGCCGGACACAACTACAACCTCTGGAGCAGGGACACCGCTGGTGTCCCTCTTGTTTTCTCTGCCTGATCGTTTGTATGGACTGCCAACAGAATCGGATACCGTTGGCATACCTCCACCCAATCACTCTTATCCGATTTTCCTTCTCCGTAGTGTCAATATCTTGTGGTTTCGCATGCTGATCAGATGTTGATCGGATGGTGTCTGGCGTATGGCAGGATGTGTTCATTGTATAGTGCATTTATTTTCTCTATACTGAAATAAAGATTAGCTTCTATGGTTGCCTTGGTCATATAAGACAAGACATATGTGGGAGGCGCTATTGTGGGATTTATTACCTACCGAACCATATGCAGGGAAGTCAAAGATATGGCTCTGAGCAAGCGTATCTACATGGTACATGCGGCACACTGCATTCATGGGATAGCCCAAGCATTATGACACGCTCGTGACCTGGTTTTCTCTTTCTACCGGGCTCCATATGGTCAGTGTATCGACCGGTCAATGTCCGAAGGACCGCTTCCCACATACGT
>CAKZQX010000123.1 GCA_937141995.1 uncultured Chloroflexaceae bacterium
TCCAGGCGCGTCAGGTCAGGCAACCGTTGTGCCGCCGGAGAAATCTCGGTTGGGGTGGCCGCCAGCACTCCCGGTAGATCCCACAAGAGCGCTGCCAGAGCCAGATGTTCCAGCGCTTCCATCATCCTCTCCAGATGCTATGTTTCTCCCGTGCCGGCAACCATACCCGGTCCGGCAACATGGACGTAGCCTATGCTCACACGGGAACCTGCCATCAACGGTCCCCTGGTTAGTGTAACGCATAGGAGTGACCAACATAATACGAGGAATCGGAATGGGGGTTAACGGCAATACTGTTCAAATAACAGGAGGTACGCGGTAGACTCCAAATCAGGCGTTTGTTTCGATGAACGGCTCGATGCGCCTGCGGCAGCATGGTCCTGTTTTTCTTGTTCACAACATGGTTGCACAACGTGCAACCATGTGTGTGAACAAGGATGGTATCTTCCGCCCTGCCGGCGGCGGAATCTGCCGTCGGGTCAACGACCGCGTACCTCCTGTTATTTGACACGACTTACGCGGTGGGCTTTCAAATGAGGCATTTGCCTGGATGAACGGCCTGATTCGCCGGTGGCAGCATGGTCCTGTTTTTCTTGTTCACAACATGGTTGCACAACGTGCAACCATGTGTGTGAACAAGGATGGTATCTTCCGCCCTGCCGGCGGCGGAATCTGCCGTCGGGTCAACGACCGCGTACCTCCTGTTATTTGAACGGTATTGGCCCTGACCCTTAACCTCTACTCCGGCGCAAATTATCGACCTGCCGGCGATACGCGGCAAAACCTTCATCGTCAAGGGGGGCATGCCCATACCAGACCCGGTCAAACGTATCGATGATCGGGGAAAGCGCCGCTCGCACCTCGGCATTATCACGGAGCCGTTCCAGATATTCCCGGTTGGTCAGTGCCCGGTCGTAGCGCAGCAACCGATGCTCATCGAGCCATAGCAGTGATGAGAGGTAGAGGTAACGAACCGCCGTGCGATAATCGCCACCGTGCGCCAGGGTCGAAGCCTGCTGCAGCGCAGTATTGGCGGTCAGGTTAGCTTCCGGATCGTCTGTATCGTCAGCGACCACTGCTTCGCGGGTCAGTGAGAATTGCATCCCGCGCAGGAGATAGACCAGCACGCCGATGATGAGCAGGCCGCCCACGATCGCAAAAAACCAGGTTATTGCCTGACCGGTCCCGGCGCCCACATCGAACGGACGAAACAGTCGGGCCAGCAGACGGACGATCCAGTCGAAGAAGCCGGCAATCAGGCCACCGCCGGCTTCGGCGGTGGCAAATGGCGGGCGACTCAGAATAGTGTGCAACTGCTCGCGGGCATCTTTGGGCACCGTTCGATCCGGTTGCGCCAGCGCATCGAGGAGCGCACCCAGGCGCATATCAATCGCCTGCAGATCGGGCTCCGCCGTGTCCAACGCCGCGCGCAGCCACTGGTTATCGACCGGCACGGTGGTTTCATCGGGTAACATAACCATGGTTGTATCAATCAGGTTGGCGGCAACCTGTTCTAACCCCAGGCGATCATCGCGCTGTGCCGCAATGCGTGCCGCGCGCAGCCACTGTTCATACGTGGCAAGATTGGGTGTGGTTGTCTGCGCGCTGACGGGGAGCGCCAACATACCGGCAATCCATCCCATGAGCAGTGCCGGCAGGAGACGGTGCCTCCATGAAAGACAGTATCTGAGGGTCATCGTGCGTTCCTCCCGGGTAGATCGGCGGTCGGCAATCCTGGGTGGCACCTACTGCACGCCGGGAGCCGCATAATCCTGGGCCAGCAACTGGAGATCATAGCCTTCCTTGCGCACCCGCAGATCATAGTAGAGCAGGGTATAGGCAATAATACTGATCGGCAAAAACAGTATTTGTGAAATATAGCCGACCAGCGTTGAGAAGGACTGCCGGATAGCAAAATCCCGGAACGGATCACTAAACACAGCATTAATGCCAATACCAAATATCAGACCCGGGATAAATACCAGGATCTGCACCAGCAAGTAAACCAGGATAACCGTCCCCAGCACGCGCCAGAACGAACCACGTACAAGTTGCCGGCTTCGGCGCAGCGCCTCAAGCGGCCCGCGCCCTTCCAGAACAACTATCTGCGGAAAGAACATCAGATGCACAATGAAAAACGCCATAATCAGGAGGGTTAAAAGACCCAGCCCCAGGATGCCGAAGAAAATAAAAAATGCAAGGAACAGCGGCCCGCTCTCACTCTGCGCAGATCCCGCACCCAACGCGATCACAACACCTATGAAACAACCAAACAACAGTGTGAAGACAATCAGCATGCTCAGGCCTATGACCAGTGCCGCGCCGATCAGCGACGCCATGCGACCCAGGCCGAAATCATATGCGCCAAGCACCGAAGTGGGTTCGTCCTGCTGATAACGCCGCGCAATGGCGTTTGTAAGTGCGCCGGTTACCAACTGCTGGAACACCAGGATCTGTAGCACCCCGGCCAGAAATGAGACAACCACAAA
>CAKZQX010000124.1 GCA_937141995.1 uncultured Chloroflexaceae bacterium
GATACCGGACGCACCGCGGATACCGGACGCACCGCGCGTCCCAAGCAAACCACGCGTTCTGAGCGCGACGAAGCGAAGCTCCCGGTGGTGGAAGAAGAGTTGCAGGTCGGCAAGCGCCAGGTGCAGCGCGGTGGGGCGCGGGTGCATACCCACGTTACGGAGCGCCCGGTTGAGGAGAATGTCCGCCTGCGCGAAGAGCATGTGGATGTCGAGCGCCGGCCGGTGGATCGCCCGGTGAACGAGGCTGACCGGGAAGCATTCCGCGATGAAACCTTCGAGGTAACGGAAACCGCAGAAGAGGCCGTTGTCGGCAAGCGCGCCCGCGTGATCGAAGAGGTTGTCGTCAGCAAAGATGTGGGCGAGCGCACCGAGAAGATCAGCGATACTGTTCGTCGCACCGATGTGGATGTGGAGCGCCTCGATAGCGAGCGGGCTGTGGGTCAGACCGACTTCGAGACGTATGATACCGACTTCCGTAACCACTACAACAGCAATCTGACGGGTAGCGGCTACACCTATGCCGAACTGGCCCCGGTCTACCGCTACGGCTATAGCCTGGGCACTGATCCGGGCTACAACAACCGCGACTGGTCAAAGGTTGAGCCGGAAGCCCGCAAGATGTGGGAAGAGCGCAACCCCGGTACCTGGGACCAGTTCAAGGGTGAGGTGCGGTATGCCTGGGAGCAGGCCCGCAGCCATCGTTAAGCAGTCTCCGCGCCGGTAAATGCGGCAACCCTCCAGTGCCGGAAAAGAATAACTTTTCTCGTACTGGAGGGTTATTGACACAAGTTACGCGGTCCCGCTTCGGGAAGGAGATCTCGCCTCCGGCAGGGCGGAAGAAGATAACCACGTACCATGCTGCCGCAGGCGAAGACGGCCTTTGTGGGAGTATGTGTCTGATTTGAACGCCCACCGCGTAACTCGTGGTATTGATTGTTTTTTGAAGAAAGAAATCGGTTTTTGCGGTGTCTTCTTTGGGCGCATTCAAAGCAACAAGGCTACCTGAAGGCGGTGCTGTATGCACTACGAAATGGCACATTTATTGTAATACGACATACTGTCGGTAGCCTCCGGTTGCGGCGCAAGCGGAGCCACTGACTCAACTTTAGAAACAGCGTGTAAGGAGGCGGTTATGAGTGACCCGAAGTATCGCGGAACGGTTGAGGAACCGGAGCAGCGAAGCATTCCATCGGGACAGACTGAGGGCAATGTGGGCGTGTACGACCGGGGCGCATCGCCGGGGCGGTCGCAGTCGCAGATGATGACCATTGTCGGCATTGTTGTGGCGGTGCTCGTTGTCCTGCTGCTCCTGTGGTGGATCTTCTAGTCCGAATATGTTCGACGGACGGATAAGATCATGTCATACCAGGCTTCATAAAACGTGGCAGGTACCACAGCAAAGTTAAGATACACATTGAGCATGAAAAACCATAGCACAGGGTAGTGACAGCGAGAGAACAGAGAACAGAGAAACTCGGAACAGAGCGCGCCTGGCGCATCGTCATCAAACGATATGGTTATTCTGTGTTTATCTGTTCTTTTCTCTCTAAGCGAAAACTCGATTAATAAAAGGAGGAAACTATGGCTAAAGCAGTAGTCGGACTTTATGATGATCTCAGTATAGCCCGAACAGTAGCGCAAGATCTGGAAAAGAACGGGTTCTCCCACCAGGATATCGAACTTATCACTACAGAGGATACCAGCAGTCGTGGGCGCGGTAACGGTGCTAAGAATGTCATGAACGAGTTGACCAACATCGGATTGCCGGGGGATCAGGCCGATACGTACGCCGAGGGCGTGCGCCGGGGCGGCTCCCTGGTTGCGATCACTGTTGGCAATGACCGCGCGGACGAAGCGGCGGATATTATGGAACACCATGTTCCGGTCGATATCGACCAGCGTCTGTCCATGTGGCGCGAGCAGGGCTGGACCGGGTATGATCACACGGCCAAACCCTACAGCGATGCCGAGAGCCGCCAGGAGCGCGAGCGCTACCGCACGCTGGAAACTCAACGTGGTGAAGAGACCATCCCCGTGGTGGAAGAAAAGCTGCAGGTGGGCAAGCGTCAGATACAGGGCGGTGGTATGCGGGTGCATACCTACGTCACCGAGCGCCCGGTTGAAGAGCAAGTCCACCTGCGCGAAGAGCATCTGGATGTTGAGCGCCGGCCGGTGGATCGGCCGGTGCGCGACGCTGACCAGGCGTTCCGCGAAGAGACCTTCGAGGTCACGGAGACCGCCGAGCGGCCGGTGGTTGGGAAGCGTGCCCATGTCATCGAAGAAGTTGTAATCAGTAAAGAGGTGGGCGAACGCACCGAGACGGTTGGCGATACCGTCCGCCGCACCAATGTGGATGTTGAGAAAACCGGAACCGAGCAGCCGGTGCGGCAGACGGCCGAGTATAGCCAGTACGATACCGACTTCCGCAATCGCTACAACAGCAGTGCGAAGAATAGCGGCTACACCTACGAGGAGTATGCGCCGGTCTATCGCTATGGCTACAAGCTGGGCACCGACGAGCGCTACAACAACCGCGACTGGTCCAAGGTTGAGCCGGAAGCGCGCAAGATGTGGGAAGAGCGCAACCCCAGTACCTGGGATCAGTTCAAGGCTGAGATTCGGCATGCCTGGGAGCAGGGCCGGAAGCATCGGTAGCACAGAGTAGCAATCAAACATAGTAAAAGCGCCTGCGGAATTCTTTTCGCAGGCGCTTCCTATACGTAATTTTGAACGGCACTTAGAAATTAGTCGGGATATAAGAGACTGTCTGAAAAGATGATTCGCGTCGGTCCCACGGCATGCGGGGTGCCC
>CAKZQX010000125.1 GCA_937141995.1 uncultured Chloroflexaceae bacterium
CGGTATCCTCTTCCAGGTAAGGAATCACGTAAGCCCGGTTATTTGAAAGGTATTGGGTTTAGGGGTTAATCTTAATACTACATACGCTTGTTTGGGCACAGTCGCAAGGGTTGACGGGAATCGCGTATTCTTCTCAGCTTTGTGGCTGTGCGCTTTTGTATAAGCCAGGGATACCGTTGCAAGTGGTTCACGCGCAGCGTTGCCCGGAGGCCCACGACACCCGCCGCCAGGTGCATGTTCACCCGATGTTGCCCTATTTCGGTCGATTGTACCAGTGGTTTGGGTTTTGAGTTTTGCGCCACGGAGGGCAGGGGACGAATGATCATCGCGTCAGCGCCTCTGCGGGTTACCACCGCCCCACCACTATCGCCGCATTCCGTAGGGGTGCAACACGGGCCGGATAGTTTGCCGGTGGGTAGTATCCGATGGGCCCATGTTGCGCCCCTCCGCTATGTCCGGCATGCGCCGGGTCGGCACTACCGCGTCACCAGCGGCAGGTAGATCGAGCGGTTGCCGGGTGGTCGGTAGTCGATCTCCTGGTCAGTGCCGCTGACGACACCCAGCGGTTCGTAGCGGTCAAAGCCGGGGAAGACACAGCCCAGTCTGGGGTTGCCCAACCGACGAACGACAATCTCGCTCAGGATAGTGCGAAAGTCGGTGGTGACACGGAGATCGCGGCCCTGAATGAGATCTTCACCCGCCAGGCCGGGCCAGTTGCCATAGATCTTGCCGCCATTGACATTGCCCCCTAGCACCAGCATTACGCCACCGCGTCCATGATCGGTACCCTGGCTGGGATTGGCCCACAGGCTGCGCCCAAACTCACTCATCACGACGACCGTCAGCCGCTTCTGGTAGGCCGCCAGATCGTTGTAGAAGGCGGACAAACTATTGGCAAGCGTCGTCACCAGCGTCGCCAGGTAGCCGCTGCCATACTCGCCCTGGTAGTCGTGGGTGTCCCAGCCGTCGAAGTCCAGTGTTGCCACTTGCAGCCCCATATCCAGCTTGACAATCTGGGCCACCAGTTTGAGCGCATCGCCGAAGCCCGAAGGATAGCTTACATCCGGCGTGTACTCGCGCTCGCGGGTCTTGAGCAGTTCGATGGTCTCGATCGCCCGCGTCCCGGCGCTGTTAACATACCCCGCGCCGCTGTACATCTGCTTGAGCGTGGTCAGCATAATGTCACGGTAGCGCCAGTGCGCCTCAAGCTGGCTGTAGCTTTCAGCCGTGGTCATGGTCACGGCGTCCGTGTCGCCCTGGAGCGCTGCGGGTATCCCGGTCATCGGCACCAGCGTGGGTAACAGTCCATCCGGGCGCGAGCACTGGAGATGGCGCGCCAGCCAGCCGCTCGTGATGGTCGGATCGTCAGGGTTGCCCCGCTCAATAGCCCGGGTTGCCTCAGCGTGGCTGCGGGTATCCTCAGTGAGCCCACAGGCATGCACGATTGCCAGGTCGCCGGCGGCATACAACTGTTGGAGAGAGCCTGCCCGGGGATGCAATCCGACACTGCCGGTAAATGTGCTGTTCTGCGGATCGATCACAAGCGCCTGATCCGGGGGAATGATCAGGTTGAACCGCGCGTTGGTGTAGTTTTGATCGTCAAAGGGCGCAACCAGGCTCAGCCCGTCGCACCCGCCGCGCAGGAAGACCAGCACCAGGATCTCGTCGGTTCCGGTCGCCCGCCCGTCACCGTCGTCCTGGGCAAATGCCAGACTGCCGATGCGCCCACCCGTCAGCGCCGCCAGTGCCACGCTGCCTCCAACCAGAAATTGTCGTCGTGTGATGTTCATTAAGAAAACCTCGCTGCCGAGAGTTGCACCGGGGCCAATTATACCATCCATCATATATTTTTGGAATGCGGCAATCATGCTGCCGCCTGCAATAGTTCCGTCAAGAATCGGGTATACTTGGGGCAGATTGACGCGCCCATCAATTTCTCTCTGATTGTACGAAGTGGTACCGGCGAAGGAGCGTTCCATGACGCAGCTTGACCTTGAGTTGTTTTTTACCCCCATTCCCAAACGGATCGGCCGCTTGCGCGAACTGGCCTATAATCTCTGGTGGACCTGGCATCCTGAGGCGCAAGACCTCTATTCGCAGATTGACCCGGATTTGTGGGAACTGGTCTATCATAACCCGGTGCAGTTCCTGCGCCAGGTACGTCAGCGCCGCCTGGATCAGGCTGCCGGTAATCCCACCTATCTGCGGCAGTTTGACAGTGTGCTCAGCGATTTTGATGCCTACATGGATGCGACCGATACCTGGTGTACCCGGCAGTACCCGCTGACGCAGGGCAAAACGATTGCCTACTTTAGCGCTGAGTTTGGCCTGCACGAGTCACTGCCGATCTACTCCGGGGGGTTGGGCATCCTGGCGGGCGACCATCTGAAGGAGGCCAGCGATATTGGCCTGCCGCTGGTGGCGGTCGGATTTATTTACCCGCAGGGCTATTTTCGGCAGCGGCTTGACCGGGAGGGACGGCAACTGGCCGAGTATCAGAAGCTCACCTTCGTCGATGTGCCCGCTATCCCGGCGCGCACACCGGCCGGTGATGAGGTGGTGGTTGAGGTTGAGTTGGCCGGGCGGCTGACCTATGCCCGGGTCTACCGCATCCAGGTGGGGCGCACGCCGCTCTTCGTGATGGACACCGATATTCATCCCAATGTGGAACAGAACCGTGAACTGGCGGCCCGGCTCTACGGCGGCGATCATGAGATCCGCCTGGCGCAGGAGGTGATTCTGGGGATCGGTGGAGTGCGCGCGCTGCGGCAACTGGGCATCAACCCGACGGCCTGGCATTTGAATGAGGGGCATGCGGCTTTCCTGTTGCTGGAGCTACTGCGCGAACTGGTGTCCCAGGGCATGCCGATTGAGCAGGCCATGCAGCAGGTGCGCACACATACGATCTTCACTACGCACACTCCTGCGCCCTCGCACAATGATGCCTTTCCGATCAACCTGATTGAGAAATTCTTCTGGCGTTACTGGCCGCAACTGGGAATCGGCCACGAGGAGTTTATGAATCTGGCTCGCCAGGATCAGTCCTGGGGGCCGACCTTTTCGATGACCACGCTGGCGTTGAACTTCACCGAGCGGGCCAACGGTGTGAGCAAGTTGCACGGCCATGTGGCGCGCGGCATGTGGCAGTGGCTCTATCCGGAGAAGAGCCGCGACGAGGTGCCGATCCAGGCCATCTCTAATGGCGTGCATACCTCCTCCTGGGTTGCCCCGGAGTTGGCGCAGATCTATGATGCCTACCTGGGTATCGGCTGGCAGGATCGGCTTGACGACGCGGCGCTCTGGGAGCGGATCTATGATATTCCGAATGATGTACTCTGGAGTATCCGGCGGCGATTGAAGCATAACCTGGTGGCCTTTGCGCGGGAACGGACGCGTCAGCGCTTCCATCTGCTGCGCGAATCACCCGCTATCTGGCCGGTGTTGGAAGAAGACGCGCTCACGATAGGGTTTGCCCGTCGCTTTGCGCCCTACAAGCGCGCCACGTTGATCTTCAACGACCTGGAGCGACTGAAAGCGATCCTGAACAATCCGGGCCACCCGGTGCAGATCATCTTTGCCGGGAAAGCCCATCCGGGCGATGAGGAGGGCAAGCGCTTTATCCACGATATCTATCAATTTTCGTTGCAGCCGGGCTTTGCCGGGCGGGTGCTCTTCCTGGAGGAGTATGATATTGCCACCGCGCGCGAGATGGTCAAGGGCGTTGATGTCTGGCTCAATACGCCGCGCCGCCCGCACGAAGCCAGCGGCACCAGCGGCCAGAAGGCCAGCCTCAATGGTGTGCCCAATATCAGCGTGCTGGATGGCTGGTGGCCCGAAGCCTACAATGGGAACAACGGCTGGGCCATTGGCGAGGAGTGGTACCGCGAGCCGGAGGTGCAGGACCGCAACGATGCCCGCTCGATCTACCAGGTGCTGGAGGATGAGGTCATCCCGCGCTTCTACGACCAGCGGGACGCGGCGGGTGTCCCCGTCCAGTGGATTACCATGTGTAAGGAGGCGATTGTCACCGTTGCACCCTACTTCAGTACCCGGCGCATGCTGGTGGATTATATTCAGCAGTTCTACCTGTCGGCGACATTGCCGCATACCATAACGACGGAATAAGGCGATGCTCTCACAAGGGTAGATTGTTCGGTAGGGACGCGCTGCTGCGTGTCCGCCGGTAGATTTCGCAGTAGGAACGCGCTGCTGTGCGTCCGCTTACATCTGCAAGAACGTGGTGATCGGGTGATGGACACAGGGTAGCCGGGTGACACCAGAACAACCGTTACCTGCTACCCCCTGGAACAGAGGTTTGCGATGATTGACCGGAACGGCGAGGATATTTCGTTCAGAGATAATCCGCTCTGGTACAAAGACGCGGTTATTTATCAACTCCATGTGCGTTCGTTTGCCGATAGCGACAACGATGGCGTCGGGGACTTTCAGGGGCTCACCGGCAAACTGGACTATCTGCAAGACCTGGGCGTGACCGCTATCTGGCTCTTGCCCTTCTACCCTTCGCCCCTGCGCGATGATGGGTATGACACAGCCGACTATACCGGTGTTCATTCGATGTACGGAACGCTTCAGGATTTTCGTGCGTTCCTGGAGGAGGCCCACAAGCGCGATCTGCGGGTGATTACCGAGTTGATTATTAATCATACCTCTGACCAGCATCCCTGGTTCCAGCGGGCGCGCCGATCACCGCCGGGTTCGTCCCTGCGGAATTTCTATGTCTGGAGTGATACCGCCGAAGAGTATAAAGAAACCCGGATTATCTTTAAGGATTTCGAGTTTTCTAACTGGACCTGGGATCCGGTGGCGCGGGCCTACTACTGGCATCGTTTCTACTCGCATCAGCCCGATCTGAATTTCGACAACCCGGATGTGCATCGGGAAGTGATCAAGGTGATGGATTTCTGGCTGGGGATGGGCGTCGATGGGCTGCGCCTGGATGCCGTGCCCTACCTCTACGAGCGCGAGGGCACCAACTGCGAGAATCTACCCGAAACGCATGCCTTCCTGAAGAAGCTGCGCAGTCATGTTGATGCGCACTACAAAGATCGCATGCTGCTGGCCGAGGCAAACCAGTGGCCGGAAGATGCGGTCGCCTATTTTGGCGATGGTGATGAGTGCCACATGGCCTTTCACTTTCCGTTGATGCCGCGCATGTTTGTTTCAATCCGCATGGAAGACCGCTTCCCGATGACCGAAACCATGTACCAGACCCCGGAAATTCCGGATGTCTGCCAGTGGGCGCTCTTCTTGCGCAACCATGATGAGTTGACGCTGGAGATGGTCACGGGGGAAGAGCGGGCCTTCATGTACCGGACCTATGCGCGCGATCCGCGTGCGCGCATCAATCTGGGTATTCGGCGGCGGCTTGCGCCCCTGCTCCAGAATGATCGCAAGCAGATCGAACTGTTGAACAGCCTGCTCTTCTCGCTGCCGGGTACGCCGGTGATCTACTATGGCGATGAGATCGGCATGGGCGACAATATTTACCTGGGCGACCGCGACGGAGTGCGCACGCCGATGCAGTGGAGCCACGAACTCAACGCGGGTTTCTCGCGCGCCAATCCCCAGCGCGTCTTCCTGCCGGTAACGATTGATCCGGCCTACCACTATGAAGCTGTCAATGTCGAGGCACACCAGGCCAATCCCTACTCGCTGCTGCGCTGGATGAAACATATGATTGCCACCCGCAAAAGCTCGCGGGCGCTGAGCCGGGGCAGCCTGGAGTTTCTCTACCCGGAGAATAGCAAGGTGCTGGTCTTTCTGCGCAAGTATGCGGACGAGCGGATTCTGGTGGTTGCGAATCTCTCGCGCTTTGTGCAGTGCGTTGAGTTAAACCTGTCGGCCTACGAGGGCATGACGCCGATGGAGTTGTTCGGGCGCACGCCCTTTCCGCGCATCGGTGAACTGCCCTATTTCCTCACGCTGGGGCCACACGCGGTCTACTGGTTTGCACTGGAGTATCCGCATCAGATGCATACTGCGAATGACGCACCCCTGGAGTATCGGGTGCCCACGCTGAGTGTGGACGAGGATTGGACGACGATCTTTGCCCGCAGCCGGGCGCGGACGGCCCTGGAGCAAGTATTGCCGGGCTATCTGCGGCAGCGGCGCTGGTTTGGCGGCAAAGCGCGTACCATCCAGAGTGTCGAACTGTTGGAGACTGTGCCGGTGCCTTACGAGTCGCCGGCTGCGTATCTCACCTTGGTACAGGTGGAGTATATCGAGGGTGATCACGAGACCTATGTGTTGCCCTTCACGGTGGCGCTGGGGGCACAGGCCCGGCAGATTGCCGAGGAGATCCCCCAGGTGGTGGTGGCGCATCTGCGTATCACCGGTTTTGATGACACGGCCATCCTCTACGATGCGTTGCGCGATAAGGAGTTTGCCCTGCTGCTGCTCGACTCGATTGCGCAGCATCGCACCTTCCGGGGGAGTGCGGGTGAGGTGATGGCGGCGCCGCTGCGTTCCCTGCGATTGCTGTCCGAGGTTAGCGCCAGCCTGCATACGCCCGCAACCGGAGCCCGCGCGGGTGGCGGGGCGCTGGCGGAAGGCCACGGTGAAGCGGCCGACCCGTCGATTGAGTTTACCTCAACTGTGACCACTTCGGATCGCAGCAACACGACGATTGTGTATGGCAACCAACTGGTACTCAAGATCTTCCGGCGCATCGAGTCGGGGATTAATCCTGATCTGGAGATCGGGCGCTTCCTGACCGAGAAGATCTCGCTGGTGCGCACGCCGTTTGTTGCCGGGGCGCTCGAATACCATCAGAAGAACAGCGAGCCGATGACGCTGGGGGTGCTGCGCACGCGTGACCCACACCAGGGGGATGCCTGGCAGTATACGCAAGGTATCCTGGCCCACTATTTTGAGCGGGTGCTGGCGCGGCAGGGCGAAGCCGGGGCGCTGCTGCTACCGCACAAACATCTGCTGGATCTGGCCGATGAACCGGCCCCGCCGCTGGTTGAGGAACTGGTGGGCGACTATCTGGCGACGGCGCGACTGCTGGGTCAGCGCACGGCCGAGTTCCATGTTGCGCTGGCGCAGGAGACCGAAGACCCGAACTTTGTGCCCGAGCCCTTTACCGACTTTTTCCAGCGGCCCTTTTACCATGCCATGCTCGGCCTGATGGCGCGGGATTTCCAGTTCCTCAACCAGCAACTCGATCATCTCCCGGAAGCGGTGCGTAACGATGCCTATCGGATTAAAGCGCTCGAGCCGCAGGTGCGGCGCTACTTTGAACCCTTCCGTGATCGGAAGATTACCGCGATGCGGATACGCTGCCACGGCAACTACCATCTGGGGCAGGTGCTGCGGGCCGACAATGATTTTATGATCACCGACTTTGAGGGCGAGCCGGCCCGCTCCCTGGATGAACGCCGCACCAAAGTCTCACCGTTGCGCGATGTTGCCGGCATGATCCGCTCCTTCCACTACGCTGTCTATGTGGCCCTGTTTGAGCAGCGGAACACCGGGCGCATCGGCGGGATGGATCAGGCCACGCAGGACTCCTGGGCACGCTTCTGGTATGTCTGGGTAGCGGCGACTTTCCTGCGCGCTTACAGCGACACGATCCATCTGTCGCCGCTGCTGCTGCAGACGCGGGAGGAGTTCAAGGTGCTGCTGGATGCCTACCTGCTGGAGAAGGCGCTCTATGAATTAGGGTATGAACTCAATAGTCGCCCCGACTGGGTCGTCATCCCGCTGCAGGGGATCTTGCAACTTTTGGAAAATCGGGTTGAGTGATGCGCGTCTGTGCGTCCGCAGCGGTTGTGGTAGGGATGCGCGTCTGCGCGTCCGCATCCCGTCCGGCTCCCACTGCTCACACGAGTTACGCGGTGGGCGTTTAGACCACGAACACCACGACATGCGCGAACACCGCGAAACGGCCAATGCTGACATGCATCAGGCGATCCCGGATTTGGTGGCGGATATTGCCTCCGACAGGGCGGAAGAGCCTTTCTTTTTCACAAAACATTTGCACTTCGTGCAAATGTTTTGTGAAAAAGAAAAAATACCATGCTGCCGCAGGCGAATCCGGCCATTACCGTGCGCAAACGCCCAATTTGTAGACCCACCGCGTGACTCGTGTTATTTAAAACTGATGAATTGTGCTGTTGATCCGCTCGCCCTTGCGCGCAAAGACTTCGGCCTTCAAACTGGTGCGATCAATCGTCACGCAGGTGAAGTTAGCATCCGTATAGACCGTGCCGGCATTCACCACGGTGTAGGGCTCCTCTTCATCACCCGCGTTACGCGATGCTGCCTGTTTCCTATAACGCGTGTTCATCAGGGCAAGATAACATCAACCGGTATCCGCCGGCCGGGTAGGGCCGGCTCGGCCTCGGCAATATCGCCACTGCGGTAGACGGTCGGATTGTCCGGAGCATCGGCCCGGTAGACGCGTACAACCATGTCGCGCAACACATCGACATCCCAGACGACCAGTGTCCCGGCGGCGAAATAATCGGCGCGTTTTGCGGCGATCTCCTCCTCGGCAGCCGGGCCATAGTCATACTCGTTGCGTACCTCGGCAGCGAAGAGCGGCGCACCAGCAAGAAAATGTCCGCCTTGTAGCGGGCCGGGGTGAAATGCAGCATCAGGGCTGAATGATTTGCGGGTCGGCAGGTTCACCGTGAAGCCGACATTATCGGGGAAGGCATACCCATTGCCTGTCTGCTGCTCATAATCATCCAGACTACGATAGATTTTGCCGCCGGCACGTCCCGGTATTCCGCCAGTCGGTGACATGAGCACAATTTCTCCGTTGACAATTTCGGCCTTGGCATTCTCCGGGATCTGGTACAGGTCGGTGATGGTTGCCTCCGAGCGACTTTTCATAGTGTGCTCCTCTCGCCTACGCTTCGATCTGCCATTCATCACCGGCGCGGACCAGCGTGACCGGCTTGAGGCCATAGGGATCGGGGGCCACCTCGTGGGCAAAGTGCATCACCTCGATCCGCGTGGGAACAAACTTGATCAGCAGATAGTCATCGCCCGCCGGACCCGCCGGGAAGAAGGGCAGCCAGTCATCGCGCCAGTAGTGCTGCCGCAAGGCCAGATCATCTTCCAGGTGCGCGGTGCCGAGCAGTGTCACATAGGCCGGCTCCGTCGGAGTTTGATAGCAGACCGTGATCTGGTTATGCTGCCGGAGTTGCGCCACCTTACGTGATCGGGGGCTGGCTCCGAACCAGATGGTCAGGTCGGCTTCGGGCGCGAAGGGCTGCATCAGCCGGGAGTCGGGGGCCTGGCCTGGTTGCGCATTGAGAGTAATCATGAAGCAGTAATCGGTTGCCACAATGCACTGCCGGGCAATGTTGTGAACATACTCAGCGGTAAGCTGTGCCATGATGCTCCTTTCA
>CAKZQX010000126.1 GCA_937141995.1 uncultured Chloroflexaceae bacterium
CCGACTGAACCCGGGACTCCCGATCAGTGATGTCCGGATTAACATTTCAAAGTTCAAACGTTCATAAGCCGGGACGCTCAAACGGTGTTATTTTCATTTTATTGTTCAAAGCGGACACGCAGAAGTGTGTTCTGACAGTGAATTAGCGCCAGGGCAATACAACTGCACCTGCTTCCGTCTTACGCAACCCGAGCAGAAACGGAAAGTTGATGGCTAGAGAACAGGTTCTAACTCCCATCACCTCACGGCCACCGTTCTGGCGTGATGTGCGCATCCTTGCCATTCTCGGCCAGGTTGCTTTTATGATTCTGGTTGCTCTGATTGCCGGGCTGCTCTATGCGAATGTGACGAGCGAAATGAAGCGCCTCGGTATTGCCGGCGGCTATGGTTTTATGGACCAGGAAGCCGGATTTGCGATTGGCGTAACCCCGATTCCTTATTCGCCGCAAAATGCCTACTGGCGCGCATTTCAGGTCGGTGTGATTAATACGCTGCTGGTGTCGATCCTGGGGATTGTGCTGGCAACGCTGCTGGGGTTGCTGGCGGGCATTGCGCAGTTATCCGGCAACTGGCTGGTGGCGAAGCTGGCCCAGGTGTATGTGGCGATCTTTCGCAATGTTCCGCTGCTGGTACAACTCTTCTTCTGGTATCAGGCCGTTTTTCTGGCCCTGCCGCGCGTCCAGGATGCCATCGCGTTGCTGGGGCCGATCTACCTCAGCCAACGGGGCGTCTCGATGATCGGCATAACACCGACGCCTTCGACCAGTTGGTGGGCAGGGTTTATCCTGGGTGGGGTGGTGATTGCGGCGGCGGTCTGGTACTGGCTGCATATGCGTCAGATGCGGACAGGGCAGCAGTCGCCGCGCCTGCTGATCGCCGTCGGGATTGTTCTGCTTAGCGCCATCGTTGGCTGGCTGGCGCTGGCAATGAATCCACTGGAAGTAACGATCCCGGAGCGGCAGAGGTTTAATATTCAAGGTGGCTTCCGTTTGTCTCCAGAATATGCTGCGCTGCTGATCGGCCTGGTGATCTACACCGGGACGTTTATTGCCGAGATTGTGCGCGCGGGTATTCTGGGCGTGGCGAAAGGGCAGAAGGAGGCGGCCCGGGCGCTGGGCTTGAGCGGCGGGAAGAGTATGCGCCTGGTGATTCTGCCGCAGGCGCTCCGCATTATCATTCCACCGCTGACCAGCCAGTATCTGAACCTGGCAAAGAACTCCAGTCTGGCAATTGCGATTGGCTATCCTGATCTGTTTAATGTCTCGCGGACGATTGCCAATCAAACGGGCCAGGTTGTCCAACTGATTGGCCTGATTATGCTCAGCTATCTGACCATCAGCCTGGTCACCTCCCTGATTATGAATCTCTATAATCGCAGCGTACGTCTGGTCGAGAGGTAAGCCATGTCCACAGCTTCTGATGTTGTCACCCGGCCCCGCGAGCGTGTTCATCCAATGCGCTGGCTCCGGCAGAACCTGTTTAGCAGTTGGTTTAACACGCTGCTCACGTTCGTCAGCCTGGGACTGATCTATATTGTGCTGCGTCAGACGTTTACCTGGATCTTCCTGGGGGCCGATTGGGAAGTTGTCGTTGCCAATTTGCGCCTGTTTATGGTTGGTACCTACCCGATTGATCAGATCTGGCGGCTCTGGCTCAGTGTGGCGATCATCGTCGGGTTAATCGGGTTGAGTTGGGGTCTCTGGCCGCATGTTGTCCGGGGGGTTGCCATCAGTTACAGTGCCGGATTGTTGCTCCTGACCGGCATTATCGGCGCGAATCTGCTGCTTGCTTCGCCGGAAACGCGGCTCTTCCGTCCGCAGACGGCGCTCTGGTTGCTGAGCTGCAGTGCGTTGATCTTTGGCGGCCGCTTTGTCGGCGGGCGTAAGCGCAACCTGGGGCGCAGCGTAATGATAGGCTGGCTGGTTGCGCTGATCTTTATCATTTATTTGATGCATGGCGCGGGCATGCTCCTGCCGGTTGTACCGACAACGCAGTGGGGCGGGTTGCAACTGACACTGGTGCTGGCCGTGACCGGCATCCTGTTTTCGTTTCCGCTGGGGGTACTGCTGGCGATTGGCCGGCGCAGTAACCTCCCCGCGATCAGTCTGTTCTGCACGCTGTTTATTGAAATCGTGCGCGGTGTACCTCTGATCACCGTGCTGTTTATGTTTCAGATTATGCTGCCGCTCTTTATTCCGGGTGGCGAGAACATTGATAAAGTTGTCCGCGCGATTGTGGCCTTTACGATCTTTACCTCGGCCTATATTGCCGAGAATGTGCGCGGCGGGTTGCAGGCCATTCCTAAGGGCCAGTTTGAGGCCGCCGATGCGCTGGGGCTCAACCCGGTGTTGACGATGAGCCTGATTATTTTGCCGCAGGCATTGCGTACCGTTATTCCGGCGAATGTGGGGCAGTTTATCAGTCTGTTCAAAGATACCTCCCTGGTGGTGATTGCCGGTCTGCTAGATCTGCTGGGGATTGCGCGCAGTGTGGTGGCCCAGAGCGAGTTTCTGGGGCTGTATGCCGAAACACTGCTCTTTGTTGCGGTGGTCTACTGGATTTTTGCCTTCTCGATGACCCACATCAGCAAGCGGCTTGAGAATGTGCTGGGGGTGGGGAAACGGTAGGTTACAGGTTACGGGTTACAGGTTACAGGTTAAACACATCGGTTGGCAGTATCCTGTGCCTGAACAATGAATCCGGTACGAATGTGATCTGAAGTGACATGACTTACGCAGCGCTGCATGTGGAAGCTGATATCGTCTCCGGTGAGGCGGAACGAGCCAATCTTTCAGGAAAAGTTGGCTCGCAGAGCCAACTTTTCCTGAAAAGACAAGAAAAGTACCATGCTGCCGCAGGCGAAATCAGCCATTCATTGGATCACATACCCGGTTTGCAGTCTACTGCGCAAGTCCTGTGAGATGAAATGAGGATACGATATGGCTACAAACGGTCGTAAGGATCTGAGCAAGGCCGAAGATATTATTGTGTGCCGGGGTGTGCATAAATGGTTTGGCGAATTTCATGTCTTAAAAGATGTTTCGACTACGGTGAAAAAAGGTGAGGTGATTGTGGTCTTCGGGCCGTCGGGGTCGGGGAAATCGACCTTTATCCGCTGCATTAACCGGCTGGAGGAGCATCAGCGTGGGCAGATTATTGTCGATGGCATTGAGTTGACCAATGATATTCGCAATATCGAGACGATCCGTAGCGAAGTGGGCATGGTCTTTCAGCAGTTTAACCTCTTCCCCCACCTGACCGTACTGGATAATGTCGCGCTTGCGCCGATCTGGGTGCGCAAGTGGCCGAAAGCGCGGGCGCAGGAAGCAGCCATGGATCTGCTCAACCGCGTAGGGATTGGCAACCAGTCCCACAAATTCCCCGGTCAACTCTCCGGTGGGCAGCAGCAGCGGGTGGCGATTGCGCGGGCGCTGGCAATGCAGCCCAAAATTATGCTGTTCGACGAACCAACCTCGGCGCTCGACCCGGAGATGATCAAGGAAGTGCTTGATGTCATGATCGAACTGGCCGAGAGTGGCATGACCATGCTGGTCGTCACGCACGAGATGGGCTTTGCCCGCGAAGTTGCCGACCGGATGGTCTTTTTCGACTATGGGCAGATTATCGAGCAGGGAGCGCCGGAGCAGATTTTCGATGCCCCCCGCGAGGACCGCACCAAGCTGTTTTTGTCGCAGATTTTGTGAACGCGAACGACAATGCCGCTACTCCCCCTGGCTCTGCCGCCGCAGCGCAATCTGCTTGCAGAGCATCTCAACGGCAAGCGTCAGCGAGTGCAGTAACTCGGACCCCTCCCGGTAGTCAACCGGCGCGAGGTTCTCGACGCGCTGGCCGGCGCTCACCTTATTCTGCTCGCCCCACTTCTGCGCGGTGCGGGTTTTGAAGACCCCGATTGCCACCCCCTGCGCTTCATTCAACATGGAGAAACATGGCACGTCGGTCATGCCATCGCCAACATAGATGATCTGCGAGAGCGGAATATGCAGATCGTCGGCGGCCATGCTGCGGTTGACATCGAAGGGCCGGCCCACCTCCTTATGATTGTCCAGCCCTTTCGAGATCTGCGAGAGATAACGGGTCTTCTCGGTGTGAGTGACAATTCGCTTCAAAAAGTCAATTTCGCCGCTCTCAGTGTAGTGAAAATCGCATCCCCACATCGCCCGAAAGTGTTGCGCAATCGGCGATCTCCGGGCAGTCTCGACAATTCCCGCTGTAATCAGGTAAAACTCAACTTCGATGTCCGGGAGAGTCTCCTGGGCGCGCCGGCGCAGGCGGGCAAACAACTCCGGGACGCCATCGAAAAACGTGAGGTTGCGCCCAAAATCGACCAGTCGTTCGCGGGTGATCTTCTCCGCCGGATCGCTACGCTGCCGCGATTCGGCAATCAGGGTGTACATCGCCGCCGGGATGGGGTCCCAGCCATCCTGCACTCTGGGTTGGACGCGCTCCTGCCAGAAGTGCTCCGCATCCATGCCGCAACTCTCAATCAGGCTGCTGACAGTGTCCGGCGCGAGGGTATCATCAAAATCGAATGCTAATGCAATCCGGTTATGCAGCGCTTTGGTGGCCGTACTCATCCTGGTTGCCTTTCCGGTGAAGGTAGCTACTGGTTCCTGGAAGGCAGTATTGCAAGGTTCGTACCAACACCGAAGCGGTCGTATGTCATATGGCACTGACGACAGACTACGGCTTACAGATTACGCTTCTCAATTCGTACCATCTGCGCGCCGATATCCGCCGGTTTGCCGAAATAGGCCGCCGTTGTCACAACAATATCGATGCCGGTTGCGGCATACGCCAGGATATTGTCCTGGTTGACTCCACCTGCGGCGGCGATCTGGATGCCGGTTTGGACGGCGCGTACGGCCTGCACCGTCTCGGCGAGCAGTTCCGGCGACATTTTATCGGTCTGAATAATATCGGCTCCGGCGCGCGCCACCCTGACGGCATCCTCCAGGTGCTCCACCTCAACGCAGATCTTCTTCTCCGGGCAGGTACGCTTCACCGCGTCGAGCCGGTCGATCAGCCCCGCCAGCCCGTCGAGAAACGCCAGATGTTGCGGGAAAACCAGCACGGTTTCGGAGAGTCCCAGGCGGTGCGGTGTGGCTCCCCCGACCAGGACTGCCTTGATCGTCAGTGGTTTGGTGCCGGGAAAGAGCTTGCGCGTGG
>CAKZQX010000127.1 GCA_937141995.1 uncultured Chloroflexaceae bacterium
CAGGCAACCATACTGTGTGGAGCACAACGCGCGCACGCACACGCATGGGAAGCGTGCCAGCGCTCCAAAGAAGAGGTATAAATTTGATGAATGCGCAGGCGCTGACGACGCCAGCGCAATTATAACATATTCGCTTTGTGCGCCAGATGACAGAAGGATGATACCCACCGCGCCTGCCGGAACCCCGGTCGCATAGCCGTGCGCTATGTGACCATACCATCCGGTAGCGCATATTCCGGGTGATCATATGTGTGTTGTTTTGAATTTCCGGCCCATGTTTCATTCCCGGATATTGTCTCGGATGCTACTGTTACCTGATTGTAATGAGATAATCAGGAGTATGGCCGGCATGGAACGCATCTTTGTAGTGATTTGACTTTTGCCCATCTTTGTGGGAAAATGTGCCCTGTCTGGTGGGAAACTATGACAATGCATTAATGTGCGTAGAGCAATCATATCACCATACCTATTTGTGTCCATACAGATTTTCCAAAAGTTGATTACGGCACCATTGATGATGCCTCTGGTCTGAAGAAAGGCTAGAGGGCTTTTCTTGTTCAAATCATGTCGATTCCTCGTCCAGTCTATCCTTTTAGCGCGCTCGTAGGGCAGGAGCACCTCAAGCGTGCACTCATTCTCAATGCGATTAACCCGCGCATTGGTGGCGTGTTGATTCGTGGTGAGAAGGGGACAGCCAAATCCACGGCGGTGCGGGCACTTACCCGGTTGCTGCCGGCAATTACGGTTGTCGCCGACTGTCCATACAGTTGTGATCCCGCTACCCCGGGTAGTTTTTGTGAAACCTGCACAACCCGGCATGCTGCGACCGCGGCGTTGCCAACCACGACGCGCCCAACGCGTCTGGTGGAACTGCCGGTCTCGGCCTCGGAGGATCGCGTCGTTGGTGCATTAGATCTGGAGCATGCGATTACCGAGGGGCAACGGCGCTTCGAGCCCGGGTTGCTGGCCCAGGTTAACCGGGGGGTGTTGTATGTCGATGAAGTCAATCTGCTTGATGATCATCTAGTAGATCTGCTGCTCGACGCGGCCGCCATGGGGATCAATACGGTTGAGCGCGAAGGAATGAGCGTTTCGCATCCGGCTCGATTTATTCTGGTCGGGACGATGAACCCCGAAGAAGGCGAGTTACGCCCACAACTGCTGGATCGCTTTGGTCTCGCGGTTGAGGTTGGCGGTCTGACGGATGTCGCCGGTCGGGTTGCTGTGATTGAGCGCCGTATGGCATACGAAGCCGATGCAACCAGCTTTGTGGATCAGTGGCAACCAGCCGAAGAAGCACTGGCGAGCCGAATTATCGCTGCATATGAACTGCTTCCCCAGGTGCGGATCGCAGCAACGGATATGCATCTGGTTGCGGCCCTGGCCCTCGAACTGGGGGTCGATGGGCACCGCGCCGACCTGACAATTCTTGAAACAGCCCGGACCCATGCAGCCTGGGCTAACCGCACAACAATAACAACGGAAGATATTCGTCTGGCGGCAGAGCTGGCGCTCCCGCATCGGATGCGGCGGCAGCCTTTTGCCGATATACAGGTTGATGATGCGCGTATTACAACGGCGTTAGAACAGCATAGTCGGGCGGCAAGCGAAGCGGCGGCTGCACAAGGCGAGAGCGAAAAAAAAAAGATAACGTAGATGAGCAGTCGCACGCGGAGCAGGGCGCAACCGAGACGACGAGCAGCGGTGTCGCACCAACGGGCAGTGCCGGCGGCGGGGTACAGACGCAGAGTGGCGACGAACCGGCTTCCGGCAATACAACCCACGCAGCCGAAGACCTCTTCCGGGCAATGCGGATGGAAGGGCAACGGGACCGCAAACAACGTCGGGCGGGCGGACGCCGCAGTCGTACTCGTACAGCACGCAAGCAGGGGCGCTACATTACCAGCACACGCGCGGGTCGCGTGACGGACCTGGCCCTGGATGCAACGTTGCGTGAGGCGGCACCGTACCAGCGTCAACGCCGTGAAGACAGCACCGAACAACCGGGATCAGACGAACAGGCCGTTGGGGAACCTGGAAACGGGTCACCATCTCCCACACCTGAGAACTGGAAACCGAAGATAATTCTGCGCCGGGGTGACTTACGGCAAAAAGTGCGTGTACGGCAAACGCGCAACGCAGTCTGCTTTGTCGTTGATGCAAGCTGGAGTATGGCCGCCGAAGAACGCATGCGTTCAACCAAAGCGGCGGTGCTCTCGCTGCTGCGCGATGCCTATCAGCGGCGTGACCGGGTGGGGTTAGTCAGTTTTCAACGGGACTATGCGCAGGTGTTACTACCATTGACAAATAGCGTTGACCTGGCCCGGAAATGCTTGCAGACTATGCCGACTGGCGGGAAAACACCCCTTGCACGCGGGCTATTAACCGGGTATGAATTGTTGGCTCAGGCCCGGTTGCAGGATCAGGAAGTAATCCCGCTGCTGGTGCTGTTAACCGACGGGCAGGCAAATGTGTCGATGAGTGACATGCCGCCGCAGACAGAGGCGTACCGGGTTGCCGAGTTTATCGCCGTCAATGATATTCGCGCCATCGTGATTGATACGGAACACCCGAATTTTGAACGGGGTCTGGCGCGCCAACTTGCGGAACATCTGAAGGGATTGTATTATCACCTGGAGGATCTGGATGAAGGTGGGTTGGCACAGATGGTACGAATGCAAATGCGAACTTGATAGTACCAGTTCGCATAGAATATAAAGATGGCGCAGGGTAGATACCTGTGTCACAGCGTAGATTTTGACAAACCCGTTTGCACAAGTATCAGGAGGGATGTTGGTGATGACCGATCAGGACCGCAGGGAGGAAGCCGCTGAGAATGAGGCGTCCGGCGTGGCAACACCGTCGGCAGCTAACACGAACTCAGAGGCAGGCAAAGAAGATCTGGAAACTGTTGTCCAGTCTGCTCCCGAGGCACAGAACGAGGCTCCTGCCACAGCAGAGAACCAGTACACCGCAGCGGACGCCACAGCAATGACACCGCAGACTGCAACGACCGATGATGACCAGAAAGCTGGCGCGGACGAAGCTGCGACGACCGACGAAACCGAAACGGTTGCGCCGGTAACGATGGAAGATGTACCCGATCAGGCGGATACCGCAATGGCCGCCGCATTCGCCCAGGCGGCAGCACAGGCCGACGAAGACGAAACGGCTGAAGCAGCACCGACTGCGGACGAAGCAGCACCCGGAGTGGACACCGAAACCCCGGCAGTGGATACCGAGATCCCGGCAGAGGTAGTCACAGCGCCTACACTAGAAACCAGTGACGAGACTACACCGGAAACCACCGAAGACAGCACCGCTGAGGTCACCGAAGACACCGCCACAGAAACGGCGGGTGCCAGTTTTACGCCAGTTGAGGAAGAGGATGATGGTGTTCGCCCTCGCCGACTCAAGGATCTTGAGGTTGGTACTGAACTTGAGGGACGCGTCACATCGATTGCGCTCTATGGCGTGTTTGTGGATATTGGCGTCGGGCGGGATGGCCTGGTAC
>CAKZQX010000128.1 GCA_937141995.1 uncultured Chloroflexaceae bacterium
CCAGAGACAGCCGATGCTAACGCGCAGCGTTCCCGCCGCCCCTGGGCATTCGGTCCACGCCTGCTTGTAGGACTGTTAAGCGTTGTGCTGGTCTTGCTGGTCGGCAATCAGGCCGGTGCGCTGCAGGTCATTACGGGCAACCACCGGGTTGTCGCCCTCGACGGGCCACAACTGGCCTCCGCGCTTACCCAGGCCATCCGAGGTGAAGAACCCATCGAACTGCCCTACCCGGCCAACGCAGCGGACTTTGGCGAGATAACCACGCTGGAGCGCGAGAACGGGCTCGACAATTTTAACTGGTGGTGGCCCTCGCGCACGCTCTGGGATGACTACAGCGCCGAGGGACGCCCGCGTCAGTACACCATCACCGAGTTTCCCTTCTTCAGCTTCTGGCTGGGCGATATGCATCCGCATGTGATGGCGCTGCCCTTCGGTCTGCTGACAATGGCGCTGGCCCTGACAACCCTCACCCGCCCGACGCTCCCGACATTTGCACAGGGTCGGCAGGGATGGGCCGACCTCATTATGACTGGCCTGATCCTGGGCAGCCTCTACACTATCAATAGCTGGGATCTGCCAACCTATGTGCTGCTCTATGCTGGAGCCATCCTGCTGCTCTACCTGCGCCTGAACGCCGGGACAATTCCGTGGCGGCACCTGGGGAAACAGTTCGGGTTGGTCCTGCCGGCGCTCTTTCTCCTGTTCAGCCCCTTCTACCTGACCTTTCACTCGCTGGTTGGCTCCGCCGCGCCGCTGCTCGATATTCCGCTGTTTGGCCGAATCACCCGGATTATCGGCCCGGTCTGGGCGGACCGGAGTGGCCTGCACGCATTTCTGATTATCTTCGGGCTGTTTGTCGTGCCGCTCAGTGCGTTTGTCTATCTCTCCCGCAGCCGCAGTCAGACGCCATCGCAGCGCTCGGTTGATGCACTCGGCATCGTCGCCGGACACACCGAAGGTGAAGCCAGTCCCTCCTTCACGCGCTCTGCGCTAAACCTGGCCTTCAATCCCTGGCTGACACCGCTGCTGCTGTTGATCGGGCTGCTCGTCGGCTTTCCGCTGCTGGCGCTGCTGGGTTTGGGCCTGCTGGCCGCGCGACAGGCCGTCCGCCTGGCCGCTGCACCCGCCGAGGCATTTGTCCTGCTGATTATCACGCTGGGCTGTGCCATCAGTTTCGGCACTGAGCTAATCTACATCCGCGACGTTTTCGAGGGCATGTCGGTACGCTTCAACACCATCTTTAAATTCTACTATCAGGTCTGGTTGCTGTGGGGCAGCGTAACCGCCTACGCCCTCTGGTGGCTGCTCACCCAGACAACGCACACACGCCGCGTTATCGCCTACGGCATTGGTGCGGTGTTTACCGTCTTCCTGGCCGGCGGTCTGGTCTACCCGGCGATTAACCTGCGCGACATGGTGACCAAGGGAACGCAGGTCGGACTGATGGGCGAAACACCGCGCCAACACACGGCCGCCGGACGGGAGTCGATCCGCTGGCTACGCGAGCATGTCACGCCCGGCAGTGTGGTGCTGGAGGCGGTGCATCCGCATGGCGGCTCGTACAATGGCGAAGGTTTTGGGGGGGTTGCCGCCGGCACCGGTCTGCCGACTGTGATTGGCTGGGTCGGACACGAGGAGCAGTGGCGTGGTGGTGACGAAGCTGCGCGTGCCGAACTGGAGCCGCGCAAAACGGATGTCGAACTCATCTACAGTACGCCCGATCCGGCGCAGGCCCGCGAACTACTTGATACATACAATGTACGGTATGTCTACATCGGCGGGCTGGAGCGGCAGAACTACACCCAGGAGAGCCTGGCAAAGTTTGACCGGATTGGGCAGCCGGTCTTCCAGATGGACGAGGTAACGATCTACGCAATTCCAGAGGCGCAATCACAATAAATGCACAAGCACGGGTCTACCATTCTCGGATGGAATGTGCAATGCATCACGATATCTCATGCATTATAATTATAACGCTGGCATACTGCACAAACCCCATTTGTATGATATGATATACTATACTGTGCTGGGATGATGACAATGGAGTCGTTATCTGAAATGAACAAAGGAGTATCATAGGATGATCACCAAAGTGTCTAATGGTTGTGGGAAAGTCCGTGTGACCTTTGCGATGCCCGCCGCAATCTGGGCCGACACCATCCACCTGGTCGGTGACTTTAATCGGTGGAACAGCAGTGCCACTCCGCTCTCCCTCGATGATGATAACTGGAGTGTCACCCTGGAACTTGAACCGGGCCAGGAGTACCAGTACCGTTATCTGGTCAACGGTATGGATTGGTACAACGACTGGCAGGCTGACCGCTACGAGCCGAATGAGCATGGTGGCGATAACTCGGTGGTAGTGACAACCATAGGCAAGAGGTTCTCTGACGCTTTGGACCCACGCGATGAAGTGGATGAGCATCGTTCGTTTGAGATCGTGATGCCACTGGAAGAACCAGTCTACGAATTGAACGACTATATCGGCGATGAACTGGCCGAGATTGCGCTTCCACTCCATGGACCGTTTGTCGTTGGCATTGGCAGCCTGAGCGATTATTAGCCAGGCCGGGTTTCGATCCTCTATGCCCAACAGCATACCTGTTTTAGATTTTGGTTCACAAACGGCACAACTCATTGTCCGGCGCATCCGCGAACTGGGAGTATACAGTGAGTTGCTGCCGTCTTCTGCTGCCGAGGAAACGGTGCGCGCCCTCGATCCGCGTGGTGTTATTCTCTCCGGTGGGCCGGCCAGCGTCTATGAACCGGGAGCACCGGCCCTTCCCGACTGGCTGCGCGATACCGATCTGCCGGTCCTCGGCATCTGCTACGGTATGCAACTCCAGAGCCATGCGCTGGGGGGCGTAGTACTGCGTGCTCACCGGCGCGAATATGGCCCGGCAACGATCACCGTCACCGACGATAGCCCGCTGTTTGTCGGCACTCCCTATGAGCAACCCGTCTGGATGAGCCACGGCGACCATATCGAGGGCTTGCCCCCTGGATTTCACCCGCTGGCCCGGAGTGATAATGCGCCTTTTGCCGCGATGGGCAACCCGGATCGGCACTGGTATGGGGTGCAGTTCCACCCCGAAGTTGTGCATACAACATTTGGCCGCGATATTCTGCGCAACTTTCTCTTCACGGTGTGTGGCTGCACCGCCGACTGGCAACCGGCCAACTTTGTGGCCCAGGCAATTGAGCGGGTGCGCACTCAGGTCGCAGATGGACATATCATCTGTGCGCTCTCCGGGGGCGTCGACTCGGCGGTTGCGGCGTTGATCATTCACGCGGCGGTTGGCGAGCGCCTGACCTGTGTGTTTGTCGATAATGGCCTGCTGCGCC
>CAKZQX010000129.1 GCA_937141995.1 uncultured Chloroflexaceae bacterium
ATCGGCCCCAACGGCGCGGGCAAGACCACCCTGCTGGATATTGTCACCGGCAAAACCCGTCCGAGCAATGGGCAAGTCATCTTTGCCGGGAAACTCAACACGCAGCGTCGCGCGGAGCACACGCTGGTACGCCAGGGCATCGGACGCAAGTTCCAGACGCCAACGGTTTTTAGCAGCCTCACCGTCTATGAAAATCTGGAGGCGGCGATCAGCTTCCGTGACCGGACAATCAAGCTGCTGCGTCCGCTGATCAGCCCGCGCCGGGAACGCATTGATGAAACACTGGAGATGATTGGCCTGCACCAGCGGGCGCATGTTCGGGCCGGGCAACTGGCGCATGGCGAAAAGCAGTGGCTGGAAATCGGCATGCTGCTGGTGCAGGAGCCCAAACTGCTGCTGCTGGATGAGCCGGTCGCCGGGATGACTCGCCGCGAACGCGACCGCACGGGAGAGTTGCTCCAGCGTATTACGCAGCAGCGCTCGGTGCTGGTGGTAGAGCATGATATGGATTTTGTGCGCCGCTTCGCCAGCATAGTCACCGTACTGCACATGGGCAAAATGTTATGCGAAGGGCCGGTCGAAAATGTCCAGAATGATACGCGTGTGATCGAGGTCTACCTGGGGCGCGGACATGCGGCCTGATACCAGACGAGGGAAGACATGCTAAGCGTTGAAAACCTATGGGTGTACTATGGCGAAAGTTGCATCCTGCGCGATGTGAGCATCAATGTGCCCTCCGGCCAGGTGGTCTGCCTGATGGGGCGGAACGGCGTGGGGAAGACCACCCTGATGAAGACGATTATCGGGGCATTGCGCGCGCGCCAGGGGCAGATTGTCTTTGACGACAGGCAGTTAACAAACCGGGCACCGCATGAACGGGCACGCGCCGGAATCGGCTATGTGCCGCAGGGCCGCGGGATCTTCCCCTACCTGACCGTGTTCGAGAACCTATTGATGGGATTTGAGGCAGCTAAGAACCGCCGGCCCGATAACGCCGCCCTCGAAGAGATGTATGCCACCTTCCCCGTGCTCAAGGAGATGCGCGGGCGCGTGGCCGGGACACTCAGCGGCGGCCAGCAGCAGCAACTGGCGATTGCACGCGCCCTGGTGCGGCGGCCCAAACTGCTCCTGCTGGATGAGCCGACTGAGGGCATTCAGCCCTCGATTATGCAGGAGATCGAATCGGTCATTCTGTCGTTGCAACAGCGCGGCGATATGGCAATCCTGCTGGTCGAGCAGTTCCTCGACTTTGCGCTGGGGGTTGCCGGCTACTACTATGTAATGGAGACCGGCTCCATCGTGGCGCAGGGGTCCACGCAAAACTTCGATGAGGAGGTTGTGAAGGAGTATCTGGCGTTCTGACGCGATTGCACACGCACACCCGCGCTATGGTACTATACGCGCCATGACCGGATCAGCAGGAAGGACAGGATCGTTATGGCAGAGAATACCACACAGGCGCTACGCATTGGCGTGGCCGGGCCGGTGGGCAGTGGGAAGACTGCGCTGGTTGACCGACTGAGCCGCCAGTTGTGGCCGAAGTACAATATGGCCGTTGTGACGAACGATATCTATACCCGCGAAGATGCCGAGTTCTTGATGCGCCAGGGCGTGCTGCCCCGCGAACGGGTGCGCGGCGTGGAGACCGGCGGCTGCCCCCACGCAGCTATCCGCGAGGATGCGTCGATGAACCTGGAGGCTATCGCCGACCTCGAGACACATCTGGCAGACCTGCAACTGATCTTTGTTGAGAGCGGCGGCGACAACCTGGGCGCGGCCTTTAGCCCCGAACTGGTAGACCGCTGGATTTATGTGATCGACGTGGCCGGCGGTGATAAGATCCCGCGCAAGGGTGGGCCGGGAATTATGCGCTCAGACCTGCTGGTGATCAACAAGATTGACCTGGCCGCCGGCGTGGGCGCTTCGCTGGAAGTGATGGAGCAGGATACCCGCCGTATGCGTGGTGCGCAGCCGTTTGTCTTTACCAATTTGAAAGAGGACATCGGGCTGGATCAGGTTATCGCCTGGATCGAGGAGCATCTGCACAACCCGGCGAGCCCACGCTCGGCGCGGAGTGCGCACCTGCCCTATATCGGGCATCCACACACGCACGGCCACGAACACCAACATCATCATCATCATCATTCATAGGGTGGCGGGAGCATGGCGCCCGCACTCCATAGGGGAAGATTGCAGGCGGGAGCGTGGCTCCCGCACCCTAATATACATACATAATTGACACGAGTTACGCAGTGGATATTTCAATGGAACATTTGACCAGATGAAAGCCGGGTTCGCCTGCGGCAGCATGGTACTTTCCTTGCTTTCTTCACAAAACAGTTGCACGTTGTGCAACTGTTTTGTGAAGAAGATCTGGTTTCTTCCACCCTACCGGAGGCGATATGCCCTTCCGAGGAAAGGACCGCGTAAGTCCTGTAACTGATAATTCACCCCGGCTTGCGAAATCCTCTTACACCGTTGGCAAGAGCATGGCTCCCATACTCCATAAATGGAACTGACAACTCACCCCGACATGTTACTGCGGTGGCGGTACTGCTCCCACATGGTATTGGTATCGCTTACCCGAAACTCAGTTGCGGTGCCGTCCAGGATGGCCGGCCAGTCAATCTGCTCGGCAAGGTCGGTACCTACCTCTTGCAGATAGTCAATACTTGCCACATCATCCAACCCGATTGCGCGCTCCAGGAGCGGATCGATCCGGTAAAAGAGCATCTCCGGGAAATGCCGCCGCACAAGCTCAGTCTGCTGCTCCCCCGGCGACTGCAGCAGTTCGTTCAGCAGCCACTGCAACCAGGGCCAGATCCAGGCGGGCGCACTGGGCTCAAGAAACCGCCCGGTACCCAGCGAGACAACCATCGTGGTCTCGGGTCGGTACTGGCCGGAGTAGAAGAACGCTTCGACACAGGCCTGGTAGACCGGGTTGCCCGCTACCCCGACAGCACCGTCAACCAGGGGGCCGATCGGCTCCCAGTCGGCCGGCAGCGTAGCCGGATCTTCCGCCAGTTTCCAGGGCACAAAATAGGTCGGCGCGGCGGATGAAGCCGTTGCCACATCGACCAGACCAAGATGTCCGGTACGCCCGGAGTTGGTTGGTTTATTCGGCACAAAATACCAGGGCATACCGTAGGTCAGACCTTTCGCCGTGATTAAGAGGTCGATCGGCGCGTCGTTGAGTGTCCAGTCGCGGGCCAACCCCAGACTATCGGCGATAATTGCCGCGAGTTTCTCGGTGGAATATTTTGATCCCGTAATGATGCGCCGTAGCTGACCCCAGAAACGCTGCCGGAACAACTCGCGGGAACGAACAACGTACAGATCCATAATCTGCGTGGCCGGTATCCCCGCAGCAACGCTGGCGGCAATAATCGCGCCCGTGGAGGTACCGGCGACGAAAGAGAAGATATCCCGCGTCAACCGGCCGGTGGTCCGCTCCAGCGCAATCAGGGCCGTAACCGGAATGATCCCCCGCAGGCCGCCACTATCAATAGAAAGCAGATAACGTTGAGCCATGCATACTCCTTCCGCTCAAGATGCTGCGACGTTATACTGCTCGACATTCTTCGTACGGATATGCTACCCTAAAAACAGCCGGTAGGCCGGGTTCTGCGTCTCATCCCAGTAACGATAGCCCAGCGTCGCCAGAAATGCCTGCCATGCCTTCATGTCCTGGGGCGGAACCTGCACCCCCACCAGAATGCGTCCATAGTCGGCACCATGGTTGCGGTAGTGAAACAGGCTGATATTCCAGTGTGGACTCATCGCCGTGACAAACTTCATCAACGCGCCGGGGCGTTCGGGGAATTCAAAGCGGTAGAGCAGTTCATCGGAAGTCAGCGACGAGCGCCCCCCGACCATATGGCGGATATGCAGCTTCGCCAGTTCATCGTCGGTCAGATCCAGGGTGGTAAAGCCCTGCGTCTCAAAGGTTGCCGCCGCCTGTTCCGCATCCGCCCGATTGGTAATCTGTATTCCCACAAAAACATGGGCGACGTGTTTATCGGCAATGCGATAGTTAAACTCGGTAATATTGCGGCTACCGATGCAACTGCAAAACGCGCGCAGGCTGCCCGGTTTCTCCGGGATATTAACGGCAAAGATTGCTTCGCGGCGTTCGCCCACCTCGGCCCGCTCGGCCACAAAGCGCAGGCGATCAAAATTCATATTGGCACCGCTGGCGATGGCGACCAGGGTTTGATCGCGCAGATCCTCCCGTTCAACATACGCTTTGGCGGCGGCAATGCCCAGCGCCCCCGCCGGTTCCAGGATCGAGCGGGTATCTTCAAACACATCCTTGATCGCGGCACAGACGGCATCCGTGTCCACGCGCACAACCTCATCTACAAACTGCCGGCACACTCGAAAGGTTTCCTCACCCACCTGCCGCACCGCCACACCATCC
>CAKZQX010000130.1 GCA_937141995.1 uncultured Chloroflexaceae bacterium
CCTCACCAATCGAGCCCATCCCGCCCGACACCACAAAGATCGGGCGGGAACCGGGGGAGGCGGTCGCTGTCTGGAGCGCATCATACTCGGCCATAACTGATCTCCTCTGTTCAATTGATTACATGCCGGGGGTTGGATGCTCACCGCGTACGGCCTGGATATCGGAAAAACTCCACCTGACAGGAGTTACGCGGTCGGTTCCAAACGAGGTGTCTACCTGGACAACTGGCCCGACTCGCCTCCGGCAGGGCGGTACCGGACATCTCTTTTTCAAGGAATGTTTGCACAATGTGCAAACATTCCTTGAAAAAGATAAAAAGAGTACCACGCTGCCGCAGGCGATTCTGGCATTCAGGTCTGGTACCAAGATGGAACCGGCAGCACCGCGTAAGTCCTGCACCTGATAGTATATTCTAGCAGGTATCTGGCAGGAGATATGCATTCAGGACGTTTCACATACCCGATAGTCCGTTTTGAACCCGCAACAGTACGCAGCCCCTGTGTTCATCTTCTTGCGCGCACCCGGTTATATCGACCCCAATCTCCGGAACAACCCGAAGCTTGACCATGTTGTATAATGGGGGTGTTCAGTCTGTAGCTAATTTCACGTTTCACATCAATCTGTGTTCGCGCTGAAGCACAATCGCCGACCGGCAGTGGGGCAATTGTGAACAGTGCGCATATCTATTCCTTGGCGGTATGATCGGAAACCGATAGGGTGTTTAAGCTTCAGTGCAGAGGAGAAACAATGTACGACCTGATTATTATCGGTGGTGGCGCGGCAAGCCAGGCAGCCGCAATGTACGCGATTGGCAAGCAGATCAATTTCTTGATGATCTATGATGTGCTGGGTGGTCGTGCCGGCGAGCGCTATGTGATGCGCACCGAAGAAGATGTGCCGGTTGGTCAGATCCTGGTGCATTTCGAGTCGGTCGATGAGGTAGAGAAAGAAGATCACCTGGTCGGGAGCGAGGCGGTCCACCTCTTTGAGAAGTACATCATGGAGCAGCAGGGCCATGTACTGAAGGATTATGTGAACAGTGTGACGAAAACCGATGCCGGGTTTACCGTTGCGACGGCAAGCAATGGTACGCAGCAGAGTAAAGCGGTGATCGTGGCGACGGGTGATCATACGAAACCGCTGAATATTCCCGGCAAAGAATGGTTGATCGAAGGCCTGGGATATTCGAGTGCCGCGCATGCCGAGATGCTGCAAGGCAAGCAGGCGGCAGTGTTTGGCATCACCGAGCGTGCCCTGCATGGTACTGCTGAGTTGGCCCACACCACGAGTATGGTCTATCTGGTTGCCCCTGAGCCGGTCAAGTCAACACCGATTGTGCAAGCATTGAAAATGCGCTCTGATGTCGAGATTCTCGAAGGCTATCAGTTGAAAGAGGCAGTCGGCAGCGATAAGCAGATCCAGGCGGTTATTGTGGAAAAGAATGGCGAAACCCGCCGGCTCGAAGTGGATGTTGCGTTTGTGGCCCAGGCGTTGATTCCCAATAGCGATATGGTGAAACACCTGGTCGAAACCGATGCAGAAGGCTTTATTAAGGTGAATGAGCGCAATGCCACCAATGTACCCGGCCTCTTCGCGGCAGGCGAGGTGTCAACGACGTTTGGGCGCGAAATCCTGATAGCTATCGGCGAGGGTGCTCGCGCGGCGTTGAGTGCGCATGATTACCTGCTCGCTCTGCCTGCACTCAAGTCGTAACGACTGCCTGGTCTTCCACCAGGGCTTGATGAACGTTGAAAATCAGTCCGGACATGCAATACTCTGGAGTCCCGGCTTATAACCATCTGAATGTTTCATCCAGATTAGGACTGAACCGGAGTCCTCGGCTTCAGCCAATCCGGGCTGATCCGCGGCTCATCTCAATTTTTCGGTAAAAACAGCCGGAACAGGCAGCACATCGGCACATGCCGCGCCTCCGGTATACCGCTACCGAGGTAGGCATCCATCGGTTAAAGCCGGGCCGCACGTATCGTGCGTATTCGGACTTTTTTCTCAACGTTCATCAGTCGAGAGTCAAGTTTCCAGTGCCTCGGCAAGCAGCAGCAGGCGGCAGCATGGCTGCCACACTCCATATCTGAACTTTGTTCGCAACGTTCATTCTATCTCGAGTAGAATGACGCGCTTGCAGCGGTGTTACGCTCAATGAACGATAACCATAGTGAAGAGTCGCCGCCCCCGTATCACGAGGAACCTATGACTGCTCCGCCGCAGCGCAGTACCGCCGCGCGTGTCCGCGCATGGGTCAGCACAGAAATGGGCAAGGCTGCCAGTACATTGAGCCGTGGGCTGCGACTGGGGGGCGGGACAACCTTTCCCGGTACACTGGCACGGCGCATCGACCCGCAGGTGCTGCACCAGGTAACGTCTGCCCTGCCGCAGGGTGTGGCGCTCCTGTCGGGGGGGCTCGCGGGGCTTGCGGGTGCGATCGAGGTCATGGGCGTCACGGGCGGCGTGACCACGACCATGTCGCCCGGCTTCGGCTATGCCGGCATCGTCGTGGCGATGCTGGCGGCACTCCACCCCTTGGGCGTCGTCGCGGCGGCCGTCTTCGTGGCCACGGTCTTCGTGGGCGCCGACGCGATGGGGCGGGCGACGGGTGTGCCCTCCTTCATCGCCGAGCGCCTGATGCGGGTGAAGCAGATCGTGAAGTA
>CAKZQX010000131.1 GCA_937141995.1 uncultured Chloroflexaceae bacterium
GAGGACCACAACGGCCAGAATCTCCTCACCCAGTGCCGGGTGGGGCACGCCGATAACGGCAGTCTCGGCAATGGCGGGGTGCCCCTGCAGCACCTCTTCAATCTCGCGCGGGTAGACATTCATGCCGCCGCGAATGATCACATCCTTCAGCCGATCAACAATATAGAAAGAACCCGTGGCATCCATCCGCCCCAGATCACCGGTATGCAGCCAGCCACCGCGCATCACCTCGGCAGTGGCTTCGGGCCGCTTGTAGTAGCCCTTCATCACATTGTGCCCCCGGATCACAAGCTCACCCAGATCACCCGGGGCCGGCGGCTGACCTGCCGGATCAACTACGCGCAGTTCAACCCCCCAGACCGGGCTACCAATCCGACCCGCGCGCGCCTCCTCATCCGGGTAATTCAGGGTGGCGACCGGCGAGGTTTCCGAAAGGCCGTAGCACTCCTGGATGGTGACACCATTGCGCTGCTTGAAGGTCTGCATAATCTCCAGCGGCAGCGCCGCGCCCCCGGAGATGCACCGCCGCAGCCCGCGCAGATCATACGCCTCGGCCTCGGGATGGTTCAGCAGGTAGAAATACATCGTTGGCACGCCGGCAAAATAGCTGACCCGGTCGCGCGTAATGATCTCAAACGCCCGGGTGGGCTCGAAGTGCGGCAGCAGCGTAATCGTGGCCCCCAGGTAGAAGCAGAGATTCATCATGCAGGTCTGGCCGAGCGCGTGGAACAGCGGCAGCGCGACCAGTCCCACATCGGTCTCCGTGATGTCGAGGGCGGTGGCGCTGACCAGGGCGTTAAAAAACATGTTGAAGTGCGTCAACTCCGCACCCCGGGGCCGTCCGGTAGTCCCGCTGGTGTAGAGGATCACGGCGGTATCATCGGGCATAGTTTGCACAGTGTCGAAGCTCGACGGCTGGTTGGCGACCAGTTCGTGCAGCGGTTGTGCGCCGTGGGGTAGCGGCTGGGTGCTGGCGGGAGACTGGACCAGCAGCATCTCCTTGCAAGTCTCACTCTGGTGGAAGCCGGCGGCGGCCTCGCCCATGAGATGCTCCCAGGCAATCAACACCACGGCGTCGCTATCTTCCAGATGGTAGGCAATCTCGTTATGTTTAAACAATATATTGAGCGGAACGACTACCGCACCTGCTTTGAGAATACCGTAGTAGCAGATGGGAAACTGCGGGATGTTGGGCAGCAGCAGAGCTACCTTATCGCCGGGTTGCACGCCGAGTTGCACCAGCGCACTGGCAACCCGGTTGGCGGCGGCATTAAGATCGGCGTAGGTGAGCTGTTCCTCGTCCAGCATAACGGCCAGTTTGTGAGGATCGCGCGCACTGCTCTGCTCAAGCAGCAAAGCGAGGTTCAACATCGAACGGCTCCTTTCTGTGGGTCGATTTATGCGGCAGCCACTATGGGGGGTGCTTAGATTATAGTGGGTGCCGAAATGAGAGTCAACCAAACTACAGACCAGCGTAGCAGTGTGTGGTATACCTCATGTAACAGGAGTTACGCGGTGAGGGTTTGGACCACGAAAGCCGCGAAATGAGCGAACACCGCGAAACGGCCAATGCTGACATGCAGCAGGCGATCCCGCGTTTGGCGGGGGATATTGCCTCCGGCAGGGCAGAACAGACCATTCTTTTTCACAAACATGTGGCTCTCTGAGCCACATGTTTGTGAAAAAGACAAAAACATACCACGCTGCCGCAGGCGCATCGGGCTTTCATCTGGTCAAACGTCCGGTTTGCATATCACCCGCGTAACTCGCGTTACTGTAAGGAACGCTACAGAACGGGACGTTATCCCCGGCTAAACTGTGCATCAACGGCGGGCTGAAGTGCTATAATGACATGCGTAAGCGACCGATGACAGGAGGATTTCCGATGGAAAGCAGACCGCCGAACGTGCAACAGAACGGCACCGGGCCGGCCACGAAAGAAGTGCGCGACCGCGCGCTGGCAAGTGCCTTTCGTAAGAATGACTTTGTCTGGCTGGTGCAGGAACGCTACGATCCACAGTTTGACGCCTGGAATGTCGATTTTGTCTACCAGAGCATGATGGGCCGCTGGATGCGCAAGCGCTACCGCTACGATGGACCGAGCGGCGTGGTCTATTTTCTAGGCGAACGGCCGGTGAGTGAGGAGGAACTCACGTCGCTGCGGCGCACGGCGAAAGTCTTCCCGGTGGCCGAACTCAGGCGGTAGTCTAATCAATAATCTTATCAGGACGGAGCTTGTATGTCTACACAATCTGTACAGCGCACGCGCGGAGAACATCCCTCCCCCAACCGGCGCCTGCTTATTATCGGCGGGGTCATCGCGGCGCTGCTGCTGTTTGTCTTTGTTGTCCTGAGTCTCGACAGCGGTCAGATGACCGCGTCCGCCGCGACGGGCGGCACGAGTACCCTGGTGCTGGCAATCCCGGCTTTTCTCGCCGGAGTGTTGAGCCTGCTCTCCCCCTGTACCCTACCGATTCTACCGGCCTATTTTGCCTTCACCTTCCAGACCGACAAGAAGAATGTCGTGATGACAACGGTCTCCTTCTTCCTGGGGCTGGCAACCACGATGAGCATTCTGGGCGCGAGTGCGACGGCGCTCAGTGCGCTGGTTTTTTCGGGTCGGGACACGTTGACCTTCTGGGGTGGGCTGATCGTGATTGGCTTTGGGATTATGAGTCTGCTCGGCAAGGGTTTTGCCGGTCCCAAAATGCAGGAACGCCCCGCCGCCAGCGTTGCCGGGTCGTATCTCTACGGCGCAACCTTCGCGCTCGGCTGGACGGCCTGCGTCGGGCCGATCCTGGGGGCGTTGCTTACCCTGCTGGCCGCGCAGGGGATCGCCATCCTGCAGGGCGCGGTGCTCTCCTTTATCTATGCGATGGGCCTGGGTTTGCCGTTGATCCTGCTGGCGACCTTCTTTAGCCGCCTGGGTACCGGCTCCCGCTTCTGGCAGATTGTTCGGGGACGCGGGTTTGAGGTTCGCGTGGGTCCAAGGACGCTCTACCTGCATACCACCAGCATCGCCAGCGGGGTGCTGCTGATCCTGATGGGGACGCTGCTGGCGACCGGGCATCTGACCTGGATTTCCGAACGGGCGCAGAGTAGTGCTTTTAGCCAGTGGGTAATAGGACTGGAGGACGGTATCCGCCGACTCTTTAATCTGTAATAATGAAAACAAAAACTGCTGCCGGGGGGGTGGTCTACTGCCGCAATGATGTCGGGCAGGTGCGCCTCCTCTTAATCCACGATAAGTATGGCGACTGGACGCTGCCCAAGGGCCACCTGAAAACGGGTGAGACCGAGGAGCAGGCCGCCTACCGCGAGATTGCCGAGGAGACGAGCGTACGCTGCACGATTGGCCCACTGGTGCAGCGTATTCGCTATGAGGTCAACAAAAAGGGCACCTTGTACGACAAGACCGTTGCCTACTTCCTCGCCACAACCGCGTGTGTCGAAGCTCAACCGGAAGCCGAGGAAGGTATCAGCGCCGCCCGCTGGGTTGAGCCGGAAGCGGCCATCGCAATGATTGGCTATGACCAGGTGCGCGAGGTTGTTCAGAATGCCCTGGCAATGATTGATGCTGGTGGCGATGCTAATCCGTAGTCTGTAGTCCGTAGTCCGCAGTCCCAGGAAGCAGAAAAAGAACGGACAACCAGAGGACACAGAACAAATCCGTTTTTCGCCGGCATTACGCCAGGTATGTTTTGTGCTGTGTTCTTTGGTTCTCTTGTAAACAACAGGAGTTACGCGGTCGTTGACCCGACGGCAGATTCCGCCTCCGGCAGGGCGGAAGATTCCTTTCTTGTTCACACCATGTTTGCACTAAGTGCAAACATGGTGTGAACAAGGAAACAAGTACCATGCTGCCGCAGGCGAATCGGGCGTCCATCGGGTGAAACGTCCGGTTTGAACACGCACCGCGTAACGCCTGTACACAATCATTAATCCTCACACATCACCGTACAACATCGTAGAAAAGTGAGGCCCGCGATGAAATGGTCCTACCGCCTTGTTCGCCTCGCCGGTATTGACATCAACATCCACAGCTCGTTTGTCCTGCTGATCATCTATGTGATCATCATGTTTGGCTCGTCCGGGCTCTTCGGCATCGTCACGGGGGGGCTGTTTACGCTGGCACTTTTCCTCTGTGTCACGCTGCATGAGTTGGGGCATGCGCTGGTTGCCCGCTATTTTGGTGTTCCCGTAGCTAGTATTCTACTCTGGCCGCTGGGTGGCCTGACCATGATGAGTCGCATGCCGGATAAGCCGCTGCATGAGGTGCTGATTATGGCGGCAGGGCCGCTGGTCAACCTGGTGGCGGCAGTGGCGGCATTTGTCGGGCTTATTCCGCTGGTTCTGTTCAGCCACCTGCTGAGCTTCAGTGGCCCCGCTCCCCTGATGTCGGCACCCAGCGCAATTTCATTTTTGTTCACGGCCCTGATCGCCATGGGCGTGATCAACCTGATGCTGGCACTGTTCAATCTGCTCCCGGCTTTTCCGCTGGATGGGGGCCGCATGCTGCATGCGCTGCTAAGTGCCGTGATGGGTGAGCAGCGCGCCGGGCTTGTGCTGATCGGGTTAAGCTGGCCGATTGCCCTGGGGTTGGGCATCGGTGCGTTGCTGCTGGGCGATCTGCTGCTGGGTGTGGTTGCGGTTATGCTGTTCCTTACCTCCGGGCTGTTAAACAGCCGGAGTGCGGGGATTATCAACCGGGGCTTTGCGCAGCTCTATGCCGCGTTCTGCTATGTCACCAATCGTGGGAGCTTCTATCTGCTGCGTGGGGATTATGCGCGGGCACTGGCCTGGTATGATCGCGTTGTTCAGCGCAACCCTGCACAGGCGGAGGGCTATCTGCATCGAGGTATGGCCGGCTTCTACCAACAGGAGTATGACCGCGCTCTGGCCGATGTTGAGCAGGCCATCCAACTTCAGCCGGAGAATGCCGACGCCTACCGCATTCGTGGGATGTTCTACTATGTTCATGGCGCAGATGCGCAGGCCATAGCCGATTATGCCCGGGCGTTGCACCTGCAACCCGATGATGCGCTGACCTGTAATAATCAGGGCTGTATCTACCACCTCCAGGGTGACTATCAGCAGGCGCTGGAGCGCTATAACCAGGCGCTGCACCTGTCGCCCTCCCTCGGCCTGGTCTATAGCAACCGTGGACAGATACATGCTGAACTGGGAAACATGAAGCAGGCGCTGGCCGATTATGAGCAGGCGATCCGGTGGTCGCTTGAGCCGTCCGAAGCGTACCTGGGGCGGGGCAGCATCTACTACCACCAGAGCGCGTACGAGCAGGCACTGGCCGACTGTGACCGGGCCATCGCCGCCGCTCCGGAGGGTCGCTTCTCCCGCGATGAACGCTGGCTCGAGCATTTTATCCAGGCAAACGCTGCGTGGGCCATCGTCTGCTATACCCGTTTGATCCAGCGCTATCCCGCCCAGGCCGACGGGTACCGGCAGCGGGGAGAGGCCTACCTTGCCGGGGGCGCTGCCGAGGATGCGCTGTCCGATTTTGAACAGGCGATTGCGCTGGCCCCCGACGATGTGCGGGCCTACCTGGGGCGCGGACAGGTGTATATGATCTGGGGGGAAACGGGGCCGGCTGAAGCCGACTTCCGCTATGTGCCGGCACACACTGCACGGAACGATCTGCGGCGGCAGGCTGAGGCGCTGCTAAGGGATCTCCACGGTATGGAACAGGCAATTCTGCTTAATCTGGCTGTGCCGCAGGAGGAGGAACAGCTAAACCTGGAGCCGGACATGGCAATCACTCTTGTGAACGATGGCGCGGCAGGTGCCGTGTGATAGGATAACGCCAGATACAAAAGAGT
>CAKZQX010000132.1 GCA_937141995.1 uncultured Chloroflexaceae bacterium
TGGCATAGGTAGAGAACTTATGCCCCTTGGTATAGTCTTACTTTTCCACAGCGCGCATCAGGCCGATATTGCCCTCCTGGACCAGGTCCATCATAGTCAAGCCATACGAGGTATATTTTTTCGCAATTGAGACCACCAGGCGGAGGTTTGCCTGGATCAGATGCTGGCGCGCTTCGCAACCCAGCGCATACTGGCGTTCCAGCATAATCCGTTCTTGCCAGGAACTACACTCAGCCCGTTCCAGCCGTTCCTGCGCAATATCGCCCGCTTCCATATGTTTGGCAAGCTCAACTTCCTGACTGGCCGTCAGCAGCGGCACCTGCCCGATCTCCTGCAAATACATGCGTACCGGATCATCCAGCGCAATATCAGCAAGTTCGGTCAACTCCGACAGCACCTCGTCTTCATCAGACGGTTTGGCTGTATCAATATCAGTCGGTGATTCGACAACTTTGATACCTTCGGCCTGTAGGATTGCGTACAGTTGATCGACGTCGATCACATATAACTCTGGTTGAGGAAAAACTTCAAGAATATCGCTGTAGGTTAAGAACCCGCGTGTGCGAGCCACCTCAAGCAAACGCTCCATTACTAGTCCCGTCTCTTGTGCAATCGATTGTCTTTGTGTTGCCATGGTCTTACCGTTCTGCCTCGTGTGAATAGTTTTTATAGAAACAGTTTTGGTATGGGAAGCATTCGCTTCCGGCACACCGACTGTACTTGACACAAAGTTGGCGTGCTATGCAACTGTTTGTATAGACATAATACACACCATGTCAAGCGAACATACAACATGTTTAAAGGTTCACAACCGTCTGGAAGAGGTCAGAGCCTCCCTGAAAAGCCATTTCTCCGGTGCATAAACTGCGCATGCCCTCGTTGAGGGGGCATTGCAAAGGAACGCCGCACCCACCGCTGGTTGCATCTCCAAAAGAATTGGCACCGCTTACCGCACTCTGAACAACAAGATGGGGTTGAGAGCGCACCCTCAAACCCCACGCGTAGCAATCACAGAGGGACGCGGACAAGGCACCCCGTTAATCTATGAGCTACTATAACATTATGCAACGGTTAAAGTCAACCCCCTTGTCCACAGATCTGTCAACACTTCTTACACTTTTCCACATTTCATATTCCCATCAGGAAGCCACAGAACAAGTGTTCTCCATAAATAAATGCGGCACACTGTGGAAAACCGGTCCTCTACTGAAAGTCTGGCAAACCGGCACGGACTGCTGCCGACGAGCGGGTTAACCAGACCCATCTGCTGCTGAGAGACGGTCTGAAACGGGTTGGTCATGGGGCAATACCTTTCAAATAAAACGACGTACACGGTCACTCCCCTGGAAGGAGATATCGCCTC
>CAKZQX010000133.1 GCA_937141995.1 uncultured Chloroflexaceae bacterium
GCTGTCGGGCAGGTCCGGGCAGAAACCGATCAGCAGATGCGTCTGCCCGGTCCAGGTTGAACCCGGCGTGCTGTTCTGCGCAACTAGCCGCCCATCGACATAGAGCCGCTGCCCGTCAATGGCCGCGCCCGACACATGCGCCACATGATGCCACTGCCCGTCGGCCAGGTTCAGCCCGTTACTGCCGAGCGGGGCGGCATCCTGAAAGCCGGCATAGAGATTGCCCCCGCGCAGATAGATCCGGTGATCGCTGGTGGTGCGCTCCTGGTTCACACCACAGAACAGCCCCCCGTCCGGCACGGTTGTCTTGAACCAGAGTTCATGGCTCATATCGCTGGTTGGGAGTGTAATTTCTACTTCTACATAATCATCTATGCCATCAAACTGCAGACAATTATTGACCAGACTCGACATCGGCGACTGCTCGCTTTCGTTCGGCGCGGGGGCGCATGCCACCCATTCTATAAAGATACGTTTGTTCTAGGGTAGAATACCCGGCAAACGCCTTACAAACGCCTTGCTATGGGCATGTACTCCTGCGTGTGGCGCGGAAATGCAACGGTATCACATCGGACCGATCCGGCCGTTGCGCTCACCGGTCAGTGCGTCGCCTGTTTCGCCCGGCATCTCATACGGGACGAAACCAGATGAAAGAGGCGCTCGTATGCGGATTGACCGGCAACAACCTGTCGCTGTGCAGCCGCCAGCAGTTGGGGCCGCACCGCCTCGGCGGAGTTCCACGCATGCGCGATAGCACATGTCAGTTTCGCACTAATCTCAGCATCATCCAGGAAGAGCACCGCACACCCCGCGCCGAACTGATCCGCAAGCCCCAGAAATTTGTGCGTATAATATCTTGACTTTGCCAGGCATACCGTGGGAATGCCCTGAGCCAGGGCAAACACGGCCGCGTGGTAGCTGCCGGTGACGACAATCCGACACTCGCTGATCCGGGCAATAACCGCTTCTGGTCGATCAAAACGCTGGTTTGTCGCTAAACCTTCCACCTCACCAAGCAGTGACTGTATCGACTGGAGATCGCTCTGACCAAACTTACTATTCTCCGTCTCGCCACCAGCGATAGGGATGGGTAGCAATGGCACGTTGTGGGTATGCGCTGCATGGTGCAACTCGTTGCGAATGATCGTCATCATGGAAGGATTGACTTCTGAGTATGGTGCGACACGAATATTCACTCCAATTCCCTGCCCCAGGCGCGCCTGGCGCGCGTCATACGCCAGGCTGATCGCGTCGTCACCCGTCACAGCAGTATGCTCTGCCGCAACGCCCAGTTCGTCGAGCAGAGGTTTGCTGAAACGACTCTCGCGCAGCGCAATCAGATCGGCCAGTGGGAATACCTGCCGCGCCAGCGCATAGAGAGCCGGTTGTTGCCAGGGCCCAAGGCCTTGACCGAACAGCGCAATCGGTTTACCCAGGCGTGCGGCAATTCCCAGCGTATCAAGCACCAGCAGTGCCGGTATCGCAAAGCTGTCGGTCAGATACCCTCCGCCGGTCGCAACCACAAGATCCGCGTGCAGAAAATGGGTCTTATCTCCGTGTAGTGCGGCATTCCATAGATCGACCTGGTGTGCCAGGGAGGGAAGACATGTCCGTACAGTTCGATCCGTCTGTGCTATCATCTTCCACGCCATCGACGGCAGCGTCGCATAGAGCCGGGTACGAAGCGACTGTTTATACCAGCCGGGTGCCGCATGTAATGTTAACGGCGTGGCATGTGGACAAAACCGGGCCAGACGTTCGGGTGACCGGGTAACGACCTGGATGGTTGCATCAAGCCAGAGGGCATGCAGCCGGGACACGGCCACTTGCAGCATAGATACATCACCCATATTCATGAGATCATAATCGCCGGTTTCGACCAGAATACGCATAGTATCATCCTGACTTATAACGTCTCGCGTTTGCAAAACCCCGCAGAATATACACCTTCAGGTCAGCGACATACACAGGCCACTGCGTTGCCCTGAAAGATGTGCTTGTAAGCCAGTACTCTTGTTTTTATGAGACAGCATTCCTATATTTTGCGCGAGCGGAACGAAACAGACGGCGTACAGGGCCGGCCTTTCTGGTTGCGGCTTGAATAGCCGCTTCTAACACTGGCGATGATCCGCGCTGTTTCACAGCGGCCAGATTCTCCTTCCAGTAGGCAGCAATACTGGTATCATCACCAACCCGCATCCATACGATACGCCAGGGCTCCAGTTGAACCGCGAAGGTGGTGCATCGATCGAGCACACCGACGGCATATAAATTCACCATCGTGCGCAAGCATTTCTCGCAGCGGCCACAGTTGTATGTGCTATCCGGGTTTTTCCAGCAGACGCGCAGCGTTTGCAGTGCCACGTCGTTCTGCGCAATTATTGCAGCTTTTTGTACACGGTTCGCCTCACAGCCGTCGTGAATAATCTGGAGTGCTTCTGTACTCCAGAGCGGATCGAGCAACGGATGGGAACCGCAGGGCACAAGATCGGCATAGGAATCTGAAGCTGGAATATAGATTTTATGCATCTCGCTGCCCAACAACAGCGCCACGCTGGCCAGCGCAGCTCCATGAGATAGACTCCAATGCGTGTACCGATCACTAAAGTCCCGCAGATTGGTTTCAACCTCGATCAGCGGCAGGTTGAACTGCTCCGCCGCCTGGCGTATTGCCGTAGTTACCTTCTGTTTCAAGTGGTGGTTATTGAGTGCAATATCAAATCCCAGGACAAAGATAAGTGCATCAACGCGGTCCTTGTTCTTTAAGAATGTGTAAAACGAATCCATACCGCCGGAGAAGAACACGCCGGTTCTTCGACCATCGCATGTGCTGGTCATATATGAATTATTCAGCAAATTCAGCGGAATTTTCTTATAACTACTGTCCCACGCATGAATGATATCTTCGATATCTGGTATGGCTGCGCGAACGCGCGCGGAAACCGGCTCTTCCGTCTGGATGGCCCACCCCCGACGCATCGCCGGGAGCAATGCGGCCGCGACGGCCGCGGTCGTATCGGCCGTAACGGAACTGCCGCGGATATGATAGAAGAGTTCAAACGGTCCCTCGGGCGTATCCAGTGTAAATGATACCCGGGTGGCATCAGACAACACTGCAATTGCGGGTGCATTGATTGTTAACGTTGGTATCCTACTCATTGGCGTATCAGATGATGGTTGTTGCAGAATCTGTCCGTGACTGTTCAACTGGTGCCTCCAATGCAGGTAAGGATTGGAATATTTCATATTGACGATCAACCGGCATCCGCCACCCGGTGCAAAAGCCTTTTATCAGACTGATAGTACGGCCCCAGACCGGTGGAATGCGCAGGGAGAAGAGATTGTATAGGGTTGGATAGATGACGGTACGCCAGAACTCATACAGGATCACGATGATAAGTTTGAGATACCCCCACCGCAGCAGTTTGGCATACATGGCCGCAATTCCATACATGTAGTCGCGCATAAGCCGGCGTCCCTCTTCAAAGGTGCGAAAGCCATGATGCACGACACTCGTCCTTGTCGTCCGATAGACCTGATAGCCATGCAGGAGAGCGCGTAGGGCCAGATCAGTCTCCTCGGCGCAATAGAGGGTTGTTCCGGCACCGAGACAGGTATCGAAACCGCCAATCGTCTGTACCAGGGAGCGACGTACGCCGATGCCCGCACCGATCCCGATATTGGCAGCACCGGCCTGACACCATTCCCGCACGTTCGTAATCAGGTTGTCGTGAGACGCAATTGTAACCGGGATGAACCCCCTGTTGCGATCATATGGACCGGGGAACACGTCGCAGAAGACGACCGCCGCCTGCGGGTAGGATCTGTGTATCGCTACCATCTGGGCAATCCAGTTCGGATCTACTTCGCAATCATCGTCAGTCATCAACACGATCTCGCTTTTTGCCAGTTCAAGACTCAGGCGACGCGCAGGGCCAAGTCCGCTGGTTGCGGTGCGAACGTAGCGTACACGGGGGTCAGTGCAGAATGGCACGATCGCGCGTTCAGTCGCGTCATTGCTGCTTTGATCTACGATAAGCAGTTCAAATGTGGAATACCTGTTCTTTAGCACACTCTCTATAGTCTGAATAATCTGTGAACCGCGATTACGGGTACATATAACCACTGAGATCTGCATAGTGGCCGGTTCTAATGGCATAATGAACGTCATAGTAAAAACTTTCTACGTTCTGAGAGCCTGTCTGAAAAGGGTTGGTCATGGGGCTA
>CAKZQX010000134.1 GCA_937141995.1 uncultured Chloroflexaceae bacterium
TGCCATATGTTTCAGGCACTGGCTCAGTAGGACCGAGCATGAGCGGTAGGGGACGAAAAGGGGGCGAAACATCTTTCGCCCCTACGACTTTACAGCAATCCCCACCAGCAGCACCGTAGCTATCTCCGGCTCCGGCTCGGCGGTGGCGAAGGCGTCACAGCGCTCTAGCTCAGCGCTACTCAGCCAGGGCGCAACCCGCGTACGCAATACCGACCAGTCAGCCAGGGCCAGTTCCGCCGCCGGCGGGGAGACATCCGCAAGCGCTGACTCTGCCAGGAATGCCCGTACCACGACCTCAGCCAGGCCCGCGCGGGTCAACTGTGCCGCCAGGTCAACCCCCAACTCATCGGCAGGGGGAACCGGACTGCTGCCGGTAGCCGGCACCTGCGCATAGGCCGCCGCCAGCAGCGCGGCCAGATCGGGCGGCCAGTGCCGTGCCCGCACCCAGAGTTGCGCGCCGGTCGCTACGATAACCGTCCCGCCGGGACGCAACACCCGCCGCAGTTCGCGCAACGCCAGATCCGCATCGGCGAACAGTCCCAACGCGGCCACACACCAGACCAGATCGGCCACGTCCGCATGCAGCGGTAGCGCCTGCGCATCACCGGCCAGCCAGACAAACGGCATGCCCGGGTTATGCTGCTGCGCCACGCTCAGCGCTGCCACATCCCGGTCAATCCCGATCACCCGACCTTCCGGCGGCAATCCCTCAGCCAGCCAGCCACTCTTGCGCCCGGTACCACAGGCCACATCCAGCGCCACCCGGCCATGGCGCGCAGGCACCTGCGTCAGTACCAGCCACAAGAGCGGCACGAGCGGCGCATGCAGTTCATCCAGGTCAACCAGATCCGGCATCGACGACTCCACTTCCAGGAAACTCCCCACCAACCACAACTTCCTCCGTCGCACGGTCAACGGAGGAGGTTGCTTGCAATCCGATTATTTCATCTTACAGGAGTTACGCGGTGGACATGCAAATCAGGCATGTGCCTGGATGAACGGCCCGATTCGCCTGCGGCAGCATGGTACTTCTTTTTCTTTTTCACGAAAAGTTGGCTCCTTGAGCCAACTTTTCGTGAAAAAGAATGGTCTGTTCCGCCCTGCCGGAGGCGAAATGAGCTTCCAGGTCAGTGACTGCGTAACTCCTGTCATCTTATAGGAGTTACATGGTACTTCTTTTTCTTTTTCACAAAAAAGTTGCACTAAGTGCAACTTTTTTGTGAAAAAGATTGAAGATCTTCCGCCCTGCCGGAGGCGAAATTGCCTGTCGGGTCAGAAACCGCGTAACTCCTGCAAGATGACAGGAGTTACGCGGTAGACTCCAAACCAGGCGTTTGTTTCGATGAGCGGCCCGATTCGCCTGAGGCAGCATTGGTATTGTTTTATCTTGTTCACACACATTCGCACAACGTGCGAATGTGTGTGAACAAGATCGGAATCTTCCGCCCTGCCGGAGGCGATATTCCCTACCAAATGCAGGATCATCTGATCCATGGCAGCAGTGGCCGTTTCACGGTTTTCGCTCATTTCGTGTTGTTCGTGGTCCAACCTCCCACCGCGTAACTCATCTTATAGGAAGAACAGACAAACACAGGGCAAACCGGTTGTTTGATAACAGAGCACCAGAGACGTTTTGTTCTCTGGTGCTCTGTTCTGTGTTCTATGAGATGCGCTAAATATCCTCGAAGCGCACATTAACATTCGTCACATCCGGGCCAAGCGGCACCGTCTGGATCACAACGGCACGACCATCGGCGTAGGCCCAGCCATCGAACACCAGGTTCAGGATACCATCGGTTATCTGCGTCAGGATCTCCCGCTCCACCGCGCCATCGGGCGTGAGTTGCTCACGGTAGAAGTCGGCGACCTCCTCGGCGCTGAGGGCGGTTTCATAGTTGACCGACCCACCCGCCCCGGAGAAGATTGCCTGAACATTGCCGGCATCCTCGGGCAGCGGGAAGGTATTCTCCGTTACCTGCCCATCCGCATCCAGTTCGCCTACCGCACCGCTGCCGGTTGCCGGGGCACTCTCGGCATCCTCCGCCGGTGCAGCCGTGGCATCGCTCGCGTCCGCGTCACTGTCGGCGGCTGCTGCCCCAAACTCCAGCGTCTCCAGCAGGGTATCCAGGGCGGCCGGGTTCCAGTTATCGGACGTGGCAGCGGCGATAATTGCCAGGGCACGCCCATCATCCAGCAGCGCCACCACCACGCGCCCCTGCCCCTCGGTATCACCACCGGCCAGCGGACCACTGACCTCAACCGAACGTCCTTCAACGCCATCGATCTGCACCGTTTCAACCTCGCTCAGGGTGACATCATCTTCCGCGTCGGCCACGAACGCATCCACCAGATCGTCCAGCGTGGGCGCATCCGGCAGCGGTGTGCCCTCAAAGACGACTTCCGGCGGCCCCATGTTGACGGCAATCAGTGTATCTTCCGGGGGGGCTTCCGGGTCAGCCGTGGCCGGGATCATCAGCACAACCCCGGCATCCTCCAGGACTGTGTTGGCGAAGACCTGCCAGCCCTCCGGCACAACAAATGAGTAGCCCGCATCATTTGTGACCGTCTCGCCCGCCGTCTGCCCGCCACCCAGCAGATCGGGCGTGGCCGGTTCACCGGCATTCTCCCCTGCTTCCCCAACAGTAGGGGTAGCTTCAGCATCGGGCGTGGCAGCATCGTCCGTTGTATCTCCCGCACCAACGCCCCAGACCCGCATACTCTGATCCAACGACCCGGATACCATCACTGCGCCGTCGGGCGCAAAATCCAGCGCGGTAATTGATGAGGTGTGGTTGGTGAGTTGGACCAACTCGCTACCTTCAACACTATCCCACAGCCGGATATCACCCCGCGCCGAGCCGGAGGCCAGCAGGCTGCCTCCCGGACCAAACGCGACACTGTTGATCGCGCCGCGATGTCCTTCGAGCATGGTCACCGCGTTATCATCAGTCAGATCATATACGGCAACGATGGAGTTGTTCAGTCCCGCCGCCAGCAGGCTATCGTCAGGCGCAAAGGCCAGCGCCAGTGGGAGCGACTCGGGTTCGAGGGTAGCGGTTTCCTCGCTCGCGGCCACATCCCAGAGTATAATCGTCTCATCGTTGCTGCCGGTCGCCAGCATGCTACCGTCATGCGAGAACGCCACCGCATGTACCCGGTCACTGTGGCCTTCCAGCGTCTCCATTTCGCTCAGATCGCTTGTGTCCCACAGCTTCACTGTACCATCGCTTGAGGCTGTGGCCAGCATGCTGCCATCCGGCGCGATTGCCAGATCAAGAATATTATCCTCGTGCGCGGCTTCGACCAGCGCTGCTTCGCTACCGTCATTACTCCACATCTTAAGCGACTCGTCTAGCGCGGTGGTGAAGAACATTTCACCATCGGGGGCAAACACCAGATTATTGATCTGTGTGTCGTGCGCCTCGGCAACAGCCACGCTCAGGCTAAAGTCGGCCGTATCCCACAACCGCAACGTACCATCACTCTCACCCGTAGCAACCAGTTCACCATCAGGCGCAACCGCCAGCGCTACCACATCCTCGATCACCCCCAGCGCTTCCGGCTCGGCGGATAGCATCTCCGACCCGTCGGCTGTGTCCCAGACAGACACACCGTCGTTGCTCAAACCGGCAACTAGCGCCGCGCCATCGGGTGTGTAGGCCACACTGCGCACACTACCGGGATTTTCCAACTGCTGCAAGCGTGCGGCATCAACCGGACTGTAGATCCCCAGATCGCGGCTATTTGACACGACCGCAAGCTGACTGCCATCCGGCGAGAAGACTACCTGGCTTTGTGGCGGTGTGTCGGCCTCAAAGCTCTGCAGTTCACTGCCATCGGCCACATTCCAGATCTTGACGATCCGGCCAAAATCACCCGATGCCAGCAGGCTGCCATCCGGCGAGAAACTCACTGCCTGCACCTGATCCTCGTGTCCGGTGAAGGTGCTGGTCTGGCTGCCATCGGTCACATTCCAGAGCTGGATATCCGGTGCGCGGGGTGCTACCGCCAGCGTCACGCTATCCGGTGCAAATGCCACATCGCTTACAGCATTTCCAATCTCGAGCGTGTTCACCAGCGCGCCATCCTCCAGTCGCCAGAGCAGCACGCTCTGGCTGAGCGACCCGGCCGCCAACAGACTGCCATCGGGGGCAATTGCAATCGCATCAATCGAGAGAGTGTCATCGTCCAGCGTGCGGATTTCGCTCTGATCGGCAACGCTGTAGAGCGTCACAAACCCGTCTTCCAGCCCGGCCGCCAGGGTTGCACTGTCCGGCGTGAAGGCCAGATCATTCACCATAGATCCGGTGGGAATAAATCCCTGCGTCTCTAACGTGGCCGGATCATGCAGCCAGATCCCGACCGAACTACCCACTGCCGCTACGCTGCCATCCGGCGCAACGGCCACTACTTCCAGACTACCACGCCCCAGCATGCGCTGCTGCGTCACTGCATTGGCGGTCTCCACGGTCATCGCGTCCGCTGCCAATTCGACCGGTTCGGGCGTCGGGGTCGCCGCCTCGGTCGGCGTTGCCGCTTCGGTGGGGGTTGTCTCTTCAACCGTCGGCGTGGCTACTTGCGAGACTTCCGGGGGATCGCTTGCGCCACCAGCGCAACCGGCCAGCGTCAGGATCAGTACCAGCAGCATCCCGACAGCCCAGATCCGCATCGGCTGTGTCATCATCGGACCTCCTCTGTTTGATTGATTGATACACGGGGAACACAAGATGTTACCGTAGCATACGGCAATTACCAGTCCGTTACCCGATTTCACATAGCACATGGCCGGTAGCCGCCCGGAGAGCGCTCATAATCCTACAGCCATCTGGTATAATAGTTGCTCCTGACGATACTATCTCCAAGAAATGTATGCCCACTTCCGCGAATGATACCCTGACACCCGCATGGTCAATCACCCTGGCCTCGTCCGATCCGGTCGCATGTTTTGCGGCCCAGGAGCTACGGCGTACCCTGCAGCGGATCGGTGCGCCGCCCCTGCCGATTGTGTCCGTGGCGGCAGATGCCGGCCCGACCGGACCACGGATTGCGCTGGCCTGTAGTGACAGGAATCTCGATAGCGCTGTGCGCGATGGCTTTGTGCGCACTCCCGATACGGACGGGTTGACTTTGCGGGCAGACGGTCCACGCGGTCTGCTCTACGCCGTCTATGAACTGCTGGAGACGCTCGGCTGCCGCTGGGTTGCGCCCGGTCCCACCGGGGAACATCTACCGCGCCACGAGCGGATCACGCTACCACGCATGGCCGTGGCCCAGCGTCCTGCCCTGCCCGGCCGCTGCCTGATCATCGGGCATGACTTCTTTCTGGACGATGCTGAGGAGTGGATCATCTGGGCCGCGCGTAATCGGCTGAACACCATCTTTATCCATACGATCAATGCGCGGCCGGCGCTGGGCGCATGCCACCTGCGGCGCTGGCATGCCCGGCGGCACGAGCTATTGCCGCTGCTACGTGCGCGCGGGATGTTGTTAGAACTGGGCGGCCACGGGATGCCCGACCTGGTGCCCCGCCGCTTCTTCCGCCGGAACCCGGAGATGTTTCGCTATGACGGTACCCGCCGCACGCCGGACTACAACTTCTGCATCAGCAACAGCGACACACGCCAGATGCTGCGCAGGCAGGGCGCGGCCTTCTTCAAAGCCCATCCGGAGGCGCAGATCCTGCACCTCTGGCCGGACGATCTGCTGGGCGGCGGCTGGTGCCACTGCCCACATTGCGCCGGTCTGTCGGCGGCGGATCAGGCGCTGCTGGCGACGAACGAACTGGCCGAGGTGCTGGAAGAGCTGCACCCGCAGGCCCGGCTGGCCTACCTGGCCTACCACGATACGACCGCGCCACCCGCGCGGGTAGTGCCACGCCCGAATGTTATCCTGGCCTACGCGCCCCGGCCCCGCAGCTATGCGCACGGCATCGCCGAGGCCACCAACCGGGTGAACATTCCGCTGTGGCAGGCGCTCACAACCAACCTTGACCTGTTTCGCACCACCGCCGGGCAAGAACAGCGCGTCTTCGAATACTACCTCGACGGCATTCTCTTCAAATCCGCACCGCCACCGCTGCCGGAGGTGTTGCAGGCCGACCTGCGCGCCTACCGCGAAGCCGGCGTGCATACCGTGCAGGCGCTGATGACCGGCGACCGGCCCTGGCTGGCGGCACCGATCAATGCCTATCTGTTTGCCCGGTTGGCCTGGGAACCGGAGCAGAACCCACAGGAACTCTTGCAGCAGTATGCGGCGGTGCGCGCGCCCCGCACGCCGGCGGCCCTGGTGGTTGCCTACAATGCGCTGGCCGATGCCTGGCGCCCGGTGCTGGACTTCCTGCCGGAAGAGCAATCGCTCGCCGGCGATATGCCCACGGCGCGGCGCAATCTATTTGCCCATCCGCCCATGGATGTGTTAGACTATATGACCGCACCACGCTCACTGCGCGAACGCCGCCTGGAGTTACTGGCGGCTACCGATACGATGCCGGCTGCCGGCCGGTTGGCCTGGGATTGTGTGCTCGCTCAAGCTCACGCCGATACAGCCTATCTCACGGCAGAACAGGCTGAGTGGGAGCTGGGTGTGCAGGTATTGCACTTTATCATGGTGCGGCAACGACTCTATGTGCTGGCAGAGCGCAGACCATCGCGGGCTGTCCTGAAGGTGGCGCTGCATGCAGCCCGGGAGGCGTTGTACAACCTGATATATTGGGGCGAATACCATCTGCCCACAGCGCATGGACGGACCAACTACCGCCTGATGCGAACGCCGTTCCAGTTGCACCTGGAGGCGCTCCGCGATCAGCGGCTGGCACGCCCATGGGAGCGCGTCTGGTTACGCATTAATACCTATCGACAACTCGCCTGGTTACTCTGGCGTGTTGCGCGGAGATAAGCCCAAATACGAGCCATAATCATTTGACAGGGCCATCGGGAAGTGGTATACTCCGCGAATGTCGTGCGTAGAGCGCACGTCTTTTCATGTCTAGCACTGAAACGTATCGAAAGAAATTGGCCTGTTCTAAGGCACAGCCGCAAGCTGCGACCAGATACAAGGGCCATAATATTCTTTTGTGTCTTAAATATCTGGTCTTTGTTGATATATCTGGCTAATTGGAGGATAGATGCCGACCATTAATCAACTGGTTCGTAAGCCGCGCAAGCCGGTGGTAAAGAAGACCAAGGCACCCGCATTGCGGTTCACCTACAACTCGCTACGCGGAAAATTGACGCGCGGGAAAGGGTCGCCACAGAAGCGGGGCGTATGCACCAAGGTCAGTACGGTAACGCCAAAGAAGCCGAATTCGGCCTTGCGAAAAATCGCGCGTGTGCGGCTTTCAAATGGTCTGGAAATTACGGCCTATATTCCGGGCGAAGGGCATAACCTGCAGGAGCACTCGGTGGTCCTGGTGCGCGGCGGGCGTGTAAAGGATCTCCCCGGTGTGCGTTATCACATTGTGCGGGGCACGCTTGATACGCAGGGTGTTTCCAACCGGAAGCAGGGACGTTCAAAGTATGGCACCAAGAAGGGTGGCGTCCAGACTGGTCGGCGTTAAGCCGGGTTGCCGGGCAGCATATCGGCATGAAGCGCTCTGGATGCTCGGAACCGCATTTCATTTCGGCAAGATTTGAAACACTATTTTATGTTGAGGAAGAAATATGCCACGCCGAGGAACAATTACCAAGCGGATTCCCGCGCCTGATCCGCGTTACAACAGTGTTACTGTTCAGCAGTTTATCAACAAAGTTATGGAGCGCGGAAAGAAAAGCCTCGCCGAGCGGATTGTCTACAGCGCAATGGATGTTGCGGCAGAGCGCCTGAAGAAGCAACCGCTTGAGGTATTTGAGCAGGCGCTACGCAATGCCAGTCCCTCAATTGAGGTCAAGCCCAAGCGGGTGGGTGGCGCAACCTATCAGGTACCGGTCGAGGTGAAGAGTGATCGCCGCGCAGCACTGGCAATGCGCTGGATTTTGAATGCCGCGCGTGCGCGCGCCGGGCGACCGATGCATGAGCGGCTCGCAACTGAGTTGATGGACGCATACAACAATACGGGAAATACCATCAAACGCAAAGAAGATGTACATAAAATGGCCGAAGCAAACCGGGCTTTTGCGCATTACGGTCGGCTTTAGTCAGATTTCTGGACTATAACAGGTTGTTTCGATACGGCGCTGGTCTCACCATGCTGTGACAGCGTGCTTGCATCTGTACGTGGGTCAGATGTTTTTTTTCTGGTCAGCGACGACCTGCTAGACAAAAGCCGTTATCAGGCCATTATCAGAAGGCGCGAGGAACCCTCGCCTAATGCGAACAGGAGCAGGATACCGTCATGCCACGCCAGACACAACTGGATCGAATTCGTAATATTGGTATTATTGCCCACATTGACGCCGGAAAAACAACAACAACCGAACGCGTGTTGTTCTATACCGGTCGTACCTATAAAATCGGCGAAGTCCATGAAGGTACGGCGGTGATGGACTGGATGCCGCAGGAGCAGGAACGTGGTATTACCATTACGTCGGCAGCCACAACTGCGTTCTGGAACGAGCATCAGGTTAACATTATCGATACGCCGGGCCATGTGGATTTTACCGTTGAGGTTGAGCGCTCATTACGCGTGCTTGACGGTGGCGTCGTCGTGTTTGATGCGGTCGCTGGGGTAGAACCGCAATCCGAAACTGTATGGCGGCAGGCCGATAAATACAAGGTGCCGCGTATCTGTTTTGTGAATAAGATGGACCGCATCGGGGCCAGTTTTGAGCGCACAGTCGATATGATCAAGGATCGCCTGGGCGTTAAGCCTGCTGTGATTCAGCTTCCCATCGGGTTGGAGAGCGATTTCCAGGGCATTATTGACCTGATCGAGAATAACGCGGTT
>CAKZQX010000135.1 GCA_937141995.1 uncultured Chloroflexaceae bacterium
AACCTGCCGCAGTTCGCGGAAGAGTTTGACCGCGCCCGGCACGAGCAGGAGCGGCGCTATCAGGCGGGAGCAGATCCACAGCACTCGCGGACAAGTGAGGAGACCAACGGCGGCCGGCGTGAGCGGCGTGGGCAGTCGGATATGGACTTCACGACGACGCAGCAGTCCAGCGATACGCCTTCCAGCATCGTTGCCCCGGCCGAGACCGGCAAGGAGGGAACGAGTTTTGAGACAACGCACCAGGACACGAAAACATCCACCAGCATCAACGCCCCCGAGGTTGAGAAGCAGCGGTAATCGTCTGCCGCCATTCTTGTTTACGTTTAACCTCATTGAGTTACGTGCCGGAACACCAGCCGATATGCGCACCGTAAGTATTTTTGCATACTACGGTGCGTATGCAAATTCTGCGGGTGTTCCGGTTTTTTTTTGACGAACTTACTCCGTGCTGTATTTCTGCAATGTTCTGTTTGCTCCCCCGCCTGTAGCGTGTCCCTGGCGCGGTTTGTCCGGGTTATGCCCAAACCGTCGTTTGCGCCGCAGCCAGCGCCGTAACGCATGACCATGGGCGTACATCAGGCGCTCATAGCGCCTACCTGAGGCGACAGCGGCGGCCCAGGCCAGCCGAAAAGCCAGCACCCAGGCTTCTTCAATAAGTTTTGCTGATTGATTGTGCATAGCACCCCCCAAAACCCGGCCTTTGAGGGTATGGCGAATGCGCGCGGTGTGGTTCGGGTTGTATTTGTTGCCTGATACTCCATTGTACCATCAATCCAGGGACAAATGTACGGGTTTTTCTAGAGCAAAAAGTTGTAACTGTTATATCGGATTTTTAATAATTTCTCCATGTTATTATTTTGATAGAGCAAAAGACCGGCACCTGAAGTGCCGGTCTTCGTTGATCTGTCGGGGTGAAACTACGTTTGCTCAATGAACACGCGACACGCGGTGTCGGACCTGGAAGGGCAGTCGGCCTTCAGGTCTGGCACCAGGCCGGATACCGGCGGCACCAGGTAATGCGTATTAATGAACACGCGTTACGCAGTTGTGCCTTTGTCCGCGGTTGTGGCGTTTTATGGCTTTCCAATGCTGGTGCCGGAGACGGGACTCGAACCCGTACGGGGTTGCCCCCAACGGTTTTTAAGACCGCAGCGTCTGCCATTCCGCCACTCCGGCATTTGCTCTATTATACCGCATACACGCAAAACATGAAACGGGTTCCGAAATCCGAAATCTGAAATCTAACCTGAACCCCCTACCCGTCATAACCGTCAAGCCGCATCATGTGATAAACTACACCTGATACAGCTTATGATCTACTGACTGACTCCATTTTGTCAGTCGTCATGCCGATCAGTCGCGTCGCCCCACGTCTGGTCGTGCTTTGAATGTGTACTACTTCCTCGTTTGACACCACCTGACCGTGGGCCGACAGTCTGACTCTCCGCTGGAAAGAGGACATTGCATGACGACGTTGTTGGGAACCGACCTGATTGTTATTGTCTTGACTGCACTGGCAACCTTTGTTGCACTCCACGCCTGGGACTACCGCTCCTCCCGGATCTTTGTCATTGTTGTTGCAACCCTGATCCTGATGAATATCCTCACCAGTGTGCGCCCATCGATTGATGACCCGGCGACTGGGTATGTGCTGGCAAGTATGTCGCTACTGGCCCTGGTGGTGCTGATCACCGCGCTTATGTTGCTGACCAGTGCCCTGTTTGCGCCCCAGTGGTGGACCGGCGCACGCCCCATCCGTCTGATTGTATTGCCCTATATCACCACATTCATTCTCATTACGATTGACCTGATTGGCGGAGCGGACTGGTTTGTTGCCGGCGTCTACCTGGACGAGGCGGGAGTTTACCGGTTTCAGCCAGTTGCGCCCTATGCCGACATTTTGCTGGCCTCATCAGCGGTGGGATTGCTGGTGCTGCTGGGCATCTTGCTCTTCGCCTTCGTGCGAGAGCGGCAGTTCCGGTTTGCGATTAGCCTGCTCTTCGGGTCGATTGTCGTCGCAATGGCGATCAGTCTAATTTCCGTCAGTTCGCCCTTTCTGAGTGGGATTACGCATACGCTAACGACACTGCCGATTATGGTGACGCTGGGGTATATTGTGCTGCGCACGCCCCTGCTCACCCCCACGCGAGCCGCTCTCGATCTGGTGCTACAAGCGACGAACGATGTCGTTGCTGTTCTCGACCCCGATAACCAGGTAGTCTATGCCAACCCCGCCGCCGGCACGCTGGGTATCACCCTGGGGCAGTCGCTCACCAGCGTTGTTGATTCGGAAGGAACCATGCCGGTTTCGGATTACTCCCAAACCGGCAGTAGTAGCCGGCGCTTCCGGCTTACCGGGCGCAGCGTTATCATTAATCGGACGGATGTTGTGAACCGGCGGGGTAAAACGCTGGGTACCCTGCTGCTGGGGCGTGATGTCACCGATCTGGAGCAGCGTACGGAGCAACTGGCACGCGAGCGCGAGCGGTTGGCGGCAACTGTTCAGCAACTGGAGGAGGCGCAGCAGGAGCGGTTGCACCTGGTGGCAACTCTGCAAGCCAGTGAGACTCGCTTTCGCACCCTGGTGGAGTCGATGGACGATATTATCTTCACGCTGGACCATGAGCAGCGTCACACCGGTGTATTTGGGCACTGGTTGGAGCGCTACGGCCTGCCGCCGGAAGCCTTCATCGGCAAGACGCCACGCGAAACCAGTCCCGATTCTGCCGCCGTCGCCCTGCATGAAGCCGCGAATGCCCGCGCGCTAGGGGGGGAGTATGTGGTCTACGAATGGTCATTTGGCGATCCATCAACCACTATTCAGACCTCCCTCTCGCCGATGCGTGATGACAGTGGCGATATCATCGGGATTGTCGGCGTCGGGCGGGATATCAGCCCGATCAAGCAGTTGGAAGCGGCATTACGGGCGGGGGAAGAACGTTACCGCTCAATCATCGAGACTATGCACGACGGGTTTGTGCTGCAGGATGCCGCCGGCACTATTTGCGAGTGGAACCGGCGCGCTGAGGAAATTCTGGGACTGACCGGGGATCAGTTGCAGGGACGCACCTCGGTTGACCCGTGCCGGCAGGCCATTTACCCCGATGGGCGTCCTTTTCCCGGTGAAGCGCACCCGGCGATGGTGACGCTGCGCACCGGGCAGCCCTGCTTCCAGGTGGTCATGGGTATCTACAAACCGGATGAAACCCTTGCCTGGATTCTCGTTAACGCACAACCACTCTTCAAGTGCGAGATGGCAGCGCCCTATGCCGTCTTTATAACATTTATAGATATTACTGAACGCAAAGAGATGGAAGAGGCGCTCAGGTTAAATGAACAGCGCTACCGGGCGCTGGTCGAGTCGTCCGAAGATACGATCTTCCAGGTTGACCCGGCAGGAAACTATCTTTTTGTCAATTTGGCCGGAGCGCGGACTGTGGGGTTGACCTCGGAAGAAATTATCGGACGCCATGTGAGCGACCTCTTTCCTACCGATGCCGCCAGATTATCGCTGCATTTTCTGGAAACGGTGTTCCGGACAACTCAACCGCTCCAGGTCGAGCGCCCTCTCCCGGTCAACGGCATGATGCGCGACTACTCAACCATCCTGGTGCCCCTGCTTGACGGCAATGAACAGGTGACATCGGTGGTGGGTATCGGCCGTGATATGACCGAGCGTAAGCAGGCCGAGGAAGCGCTGCGGATGAGTCGGGCGCGGCTCCGGGCGATCTTCGATAATGCCGCCGCCGGGATTGCGCTGGCAGGTGCCGATGACCACTTTCTCGAGGTCAACCAGGGTTGGATCGCCATGCTGGGCTACACTGCCGCCGAAGCCGGCGCGCTGACCCATCGAGATATCGTGCATCCCGACGATCTCCTGACCAACCAGGCCCAGATTGAGGCATTCAAGCGCGGCGAAACCGCCCACTTCTGGTCAGAGCAGCGGCTGGTACATAAAGACGGCAGCATCTTCTGGGGAAATGTTTCGGTGACACCGATCCGCAATGATCAAGGCATAATCGAGGCATCTATTGCGATTATCACCGATATCACCGAGCGCAAGCGGGCCGAGGCTGCCCTGCAACAGACCAATGCCGAGCTGATCCTGTTGAGTGAAATGAGTGATCTGCTGCAAACCTGCCGCACGGAAGCAGAGGCGGCCACGGTCATTGCCCAGGTTGCTCCCCAGCTATTTCCCGATCTGTCGGGCGCGCTCTACACCATCAGCGCCTCGCGCACTCAGGCCGAAGCCATTGCCGTCTGGGGAACGCTGTCCGTCCCACGGGTGTGTGCGCCCCACGAGTGCTGGTCATTGCGGCGCGGACGTCGTCACCTGTCGTATAGCGATCAGCCGGGGTTGGTCTGTCTACATCTGCCCGATCCCCTGCCTGAGAACGCCCTCTGCTACCCAATGATTGCGCAGGGCGAAACGTTAGGTATTTTTCATCTCTGTCGGGAAGTGGGCGCGCTGACTGAGGCCACGCAGCAACTGGCGACCACCACGGCGGAACATCTCTCCCTGGCGCTGGCAAATGTCCGCCTGCGCGAGACGCTCCGTCATCAGGCGATCCGTGACCCGCTCACGGGCCTCTTCAACCGCCGCTACCTGGACGATGCGCTG
>CAKZQX010000136.1 GCA_937141995.1 uncultured Chloroflexaceae bacterium
AATCTCCTTGTTGCGGTGCTGTGACTTTTCCTGCTGGCTGGCGACCATCAGGCCGGTTGGGATGTGGGTCACGCGTACGGCCGAGTCGGTCGTATTGACCCCCTGACCACCGTGACCACCGCTGCGGAACACATCAACCCGGTAGTCTTCGTCGCGCAGGTCAACTTCAGTCGCCTCGATCTCCGGCAGCACAGCGACCGTCGCCGTACTGGTGTGGATGCGCCCACGCGCCTCCGTTTCGGGCACGCGCTGCACCCGATGACCGCCGCCCTCATACTTCAGGCGGCTGTAAGCGCCCTCGCCCCGGATTGAGAAGACAACTTCTTTATAGCCACCAACGCCATTTTCCGCCATATTCACCAGTTCAATTCTCCAACCCCGCGTCTCGGCATAGCGATAGTACATACGGTAGAGATCGGCAGCAAACAGCGCCGCCTCATCACCGCCGGTGCCCTGGCGAATCTCGAAAATCACATCCTTCGAGTCGTTCAGATCGCGCGGCAGCAGCAGCACCTTTAACTCTTCTTCCAGCGTGTCACGCTGCCGACGCAGCAGATCCATCTCTTCCTGGGCCAGTTCGCGCATCTCGGCGTCAAGCCCATCATTCAGCATCGCCTGGGTGTTCTCAATACCCTGCATTGTCTGTTTATAGGTGCGAAACGCCGTGACAAGTGCCTCCAGGTCACGCTGCTCACGGGCAAGTTGTTGTAAACGTGTCGGATCAGTGGCTACTTCGGGTTGCGCCATTATTTCGGTCAACTCCTCGTAGCGCTGCTCGACACTGGCAAGTTTATCAAACATATAAACGTAACTCCCACCATTTTTAGTGGACGATTATTATACCACACCCAATTTACCGCAAAACACACGCTATAACAAAACACGGGGCAACGAACGAGACGCTCGCTACTCCCGTGCTGTCTGACGAACGGCGGGTTAAGAAGAACTTTTCGCCATTTTCTTGCGTCGGTTACGTTCGGCACGCCGACGCTTCTCCTTGCGCTGTTCGCTCTTGGAGATAAAATGCATCTTTTCACGGTAAGTCTTTGTAATGCGTTCGGTGACAACGCCTTTATTAAAGCGACGGATTAATTGCTCGACTGACTCACCATCACGTCGTTCTACTTTCATACGCATAGGACCGCAATAGACGAAAAAAACCGCCCCCGACGACTGGTTGCGGCTGCGATGACCTTTCGGTCAGATCCCACATAACAGTAGTGGACAGGCAACTTCGCTTGCGGTCGTCTTTTTCACCCCCTTTGTTGTGGATTTGGCACGCCGCATTGCTGGAGTTACGACCAACTCCATACGCACACTATGTACAGTATAGCGGAATTTTCCTGGAATGGCAAACACGGGCAACCGGGGACACTGTTCACAATCAGTGAAGCAGCGCAGCGCGGGCAGGCCTGCCCGCAACTGAACTGCGGAATCCTGGAACAGCTATAGCCCCCCTACATTTGTCGTCGTGCCGCCTGATGAAGGTTGAAAAATAGTCCGGATATGGACTGTCCCGGAATCCCGGCCTTCGCCGGTTGAATGCCTGCCGGAGCCGCAGCATACTGAAGAGAAAGCCTGCTCCGGCTGAAGCCGGGACTCCCGATCAGCGATATCCGGATGTAATGTTCAACGTTCATCAGGTGGTTGAGCGCGAATCCCGAAGAACCAGGTCACAACCAATGGAGGATTGCTATACCTTTCCCGGCACGCCGTGCCGGCTACGAGCCGAGCAACTCTTCAGCCTCAATGATAGCCTGGGCGATATCCTTCATTTTAGTACGCTTATCGCGGGCACGCTGGCGCAGGCGCTCATAGGCGTCACGCTCACTCAGGCCCAACCGCTGCATCAGAATGCCTTTGGCCCGCTCAATCAGCTTGCGGGCTTCCAGCGAGTCTTGTAACTCCACCACTTCGGTGCGCAGTGCCTGGATCTCTTTGAACCGCGCCAGGGCAATGTCGATGGCCGGCGGCAGTTCATTCTCATTCACCGGTTTTACCAGGTAGGCCAGGGCTCCGGCAGCCTCGGCTTTGCGGATCGTCTCTTTGTCGGCATAGGCAGTTAACATAATGATGGGGACCGGACTCTGGTTTTTGATGACCGCCGCTGCCTCCGTCCCCTCCATTTCCGGCATGCGAATATCCATAATGATCAGATCGGGACTCAGCCGATTTGCCATGGTAATCGCTTCGGTGCCCGAGCGGGCAATACCGACCACATCGTACCCCAGTCCTTTGAGTTGTTCTTCGAGCGTTAATGAGACAAGATCATTGTCTTCGGCAATTAAAATGCGGGTAGCAGACATGGCTCCCTTCCTCGACTAGGCAGGACACGGCCTCGAAGTTGCCCACACTGCCCGGCAGGGGGTGCAGACAATGCCAGAGATGTGTGTTCCTTGCAAAACACGCTCATGGTACACACGTAATAGACAGAACCTACCCGGTTCGGGCCGTATGTTCACCTGATAGAACAGGGTATGGTTGGTGACACCCACCAGGTGTATCTGCCGAAAGGGTACGTCCTGTAGAAATACTTATAACATAAAGTGATATCGTTAATATTATGGATTGCTGGTATGATACCACAATTTGCTGTGTCGGGCACCTGGAATCCGGTGATCCTGACAGAACATGTCGGGTGTTTCAACCGGGAACAGCCAGGATGAAAATATCTGTGGATGGATGGCGCTATGATTGCCGCGAAACTGATCCGGTTTCCAGGGACGTACGATTGAAGGGGAGGTTGGCTCGGCGAAGGAGCCGCGTCAAGTATGATACAATCAAGGGCACACACGGAGTTTGTATTGCCCAGGGAGGATTGAACGCATGCTATATGCTATCACGACGACCGCGATTGAAGACTACATGAATGAACTGGTTCCCCCCCGTCCCCCGGTTCTGGCGGAACTGGAAGCGCGCGCGCAGCAGCAGGGGTTGGCGCTCGTCGGTCCCGTGGAAGGGACGTTTCTCTACCTGCTGGCGCGCAGTGTGGGGGCGCGTGAAGCGCTCGAGGTCGGCACGACGACGGGGTATGCCGCTATCTGGCTCCTGCAGGCGCTGACGGCGTCCGGTGGTCGGTTGACTGCGGTTGAGAGCCGGCCACAGCGGGTAAACCTGGCGCACGAGTTTCTGGAGAAGGCCGGGTATACCAATGATGTCACGCTGCATCAGGGCGAGTGGATGATGATCCTGCCCAAGCTGACTGGCCCCTATGACCTGATCTTTCTCGATATTCTGCGCAGTCTGACCAGTGATGAGGAGTCGCTCCAGGCGCTTGATCTCTGCCTGTCGCTGCTGCAACCCGGAGGTCTGCTCGTTACCGATAATGTGCTTTGCAGTGCGCAGGTGCTGGAAGACGACGCGCCGCCTACCGTGCGGGGTATCCAGAAGTTTAACGAGCGGATTATGTCCCATCCCGAGTTGGAGTCGGTTATTCTACCGATCCGCGATGGTATCGCAATTAGTCGCAAGAAAGAGGGCTAGTGCCGATACCTTTCAAATATACGGAGCTTACGCGGTTCCTTATTTTTACAAAAAGATTTTTATGAAGCGAATATCTTTTTGTGAAAAAAGATGAATAACGTACCACGCTGCCGCAGGCGAACTCGTTTCGTATTGGAGCAAACGCCTGGTTTGCAATGCTCCCGCGCAGGTTCTGCTATTTGAGAGGTATTGGGGCTACTGCAACGCTACTGGCCGCGCAATCCGCTTATCACCGGGCATCGGTAGCGGTCGGTTCATGCGGGTGCGGGTTAGCGGATTGTTCCACTCAAGGATTTCTTATGGCCCGTTCCAATGCCGCGCAACGGCATATCTCCGAGTTGACAACCTTGAATGCGCTGGCGCAGACGCTCAACCATGCGCTCGATCTGCGTGGTGCCCTCGATAGCGCGCTGGCGCATATTGTCGAGTTGATGCGGTTGCGGAGCGGTTGGGTCTTTCTGGTGGGTGAAGGTACGACCTTCGCCCTGGCAGCGCGCCATGATCTGCCCCCGGCGATTAGCTATCCCGGCCCCGCCTGGGAGGACGACTGCGCATGCCAGGAACTCTGCTTGAGCGGGAAGCTTGCTAAGGCGGTCAATATGGTACGCTGTAGCCGCCTGCGCCATGCGGTCGGTGATAAGTGGGGGCTGGCGCAGCATGCCTCGGTGCCACTGCGCAGCGGCGATGAGATGCTGGGCATGCTTAATGTTGCGACAAAGGAGTGGAGCCACTTCTCACAGGCTGATCTGCAACTCCTCTCGGCGGCCGGGTCGATGCTGGGGACGGCGATTGCGCGGGCGCAACTCTATGAGCAGGTCAAGGTGCGCCGGGTGCAGGAGCAGGGGATGCTGCTACGGCTCTCGCAGGAGTTGCTCGGCGCGGAAGAGTTGGAGCCTGCACTGCAACGCCTGGTGCGCGTCGGCTCGCGTCTGCTGGAGGCCGATGCCTGTGCCTTTGTCGAGGCCGATGAGGTTGATATGCGCGCCGTGTTACGGGCAGTGCATGGCTGGCAGTTGCCGGAAGGTTGTGCCTGGCCGGTGACACTCGATCAGCAGACGCCGCACCTCTGGTATCTCCCGGAGCGGGCGACCAGCCTGCCCGCCGAGGCGCTGTCCGATCTGCCGGTCCTGCTACGTCGGCAGCATTTTCAGGGGCACCTGGCTATTTTTGTAGAACTCAACGGCGTTCCCGTCGGAACCCTGATGGTGAATACGGTGGCTCCCCGGCAGTTTCTCGACGACGAAGCACAACTGCTGGCGTTGTTAGCGAATCAACTGGCGCAAACGCTGGAACGTGAACGATTACACCAGGAGGCTCTGGCACGCCAGCGGTTGGAGCAGGAGTTGGACCTGGCCCGCACCATCCAGGAGAGTTTTCTGCCCCACGCCTGCCCCCAACTGCCGGGCTATGCGGTGGCTGCCTACTATCGCGCGGCGCGGCAGGTGGGAGGTGATTTTTATGATTTTATCGAACTGCCGCCGGAACCCGACCCGGTCAGCGTGGATCTGCCGTCCGTCCGAACGGGCGCTGCATCCTCCCGTGCGGCCACAGCGGTAGAAGTTGCCTGCGCCAACACCACTTCCCCCTCCCCGGCGGCTGCCGCCGATATGTCTCGCCTGGGGATTGTTATTGCCGATGTCACCGATAAAGGTGTCCCCGCAGCGCTTTTTATGGCATTGTGCCGGACGCTGCTCCGTGCCACCGCCAGTGATGGGCACGCGCCTGCCGTCGTGCTGGAGCGCGCCAACCGCCTGATCCTGGCCGACTCGCGTGCCGGGTTGTTTGTGACATGCTTTTATGCGCAACTGGATCCAACTACTGGAACGCTAACCTATGCCAGTGGTGGGCATAACTACCCGCTGCTCTATCGCGTCGCCACTGGTGCGGTCGAACCGCTACGGGCGCAGGGCATTGTGCTGGGGATTGTACCGCAGCCCCATTTTGCGCAGCAGAGCGTAACGCTTGCGCCGGGCGATATGGTGCTGTTCTACACCGATGGTGTCACCGAGGCAATGAATGCCCAGCGCGAGCTATTCGGTGAGGAGCGTCTGATTGACCTGCTGCAGCGGCATCACCGCCGCACGCCCCAGGAGGTGATTGCCGCCGTGCTGGAAGCGCTCAATGCCTTTGTCGGCAACCAGAGCCAGAGCGACGATATTACAATGATTGTGGTAAAACGTCTCAGAGACTGTCTGAAAAGCTGATTCACGTCGGTCCCACGGCATGCCGGGTGCCCTGCGACACCGGACAGCGCCCCCGGCGT
>CAKZQX010000137.1 GCA_937141995.1 uncultured Chloroflexaceae bacterium
AGCGCCAGCGGACGCCGAAGCCGGGCTGGGTGTTGCCGGCGACGATGGAGTTGATGGAGAACCTGGGCGTGCGCATGGTGGAGGAGCAGATGCATGTCGGCTACCCGGCGGATGCACGCGCGGTACTGCTGATCGAGATCGACGGGTTGCATGAGGAGTTGGTGCAGCAGGAGGAACAGATCAGTACCCTCTGCCGGCAGCATGGCGCATGCGCAGTACGGCTGGCCCGGGATGCCGCCGAACGCGCCCAACTCTGGGCCGGGCGCAAAAGTATGCTGACGGCCTGTGCCCGGGTTGCGCCACACTACCATATTCAGGATGTGGTGGTGCCGCGCTCGCGCCTGCCGGAGATGATCCGCCGCTCTGAGGAGATTGCCCGGCGCTATGAGTTGACGATTCTGACCGTGGCGCATGCGGGTGACGGCAATGCGCACCCGACATTTCTGTTTGATCTGCAGGTGCCGGGAATGCTTGAGCGGGCTATTGCCGCCGGCGAGGAGATCTTTCGGGTGTGCCGCGATCTGGGCGGGGCAATCAGCGGTGAACATGGCATCGGGTTGGAGAAGCGCAGCTACCTGGCCTGGATGTTTACCCCGGATGATCTGCAGGCGTTTCAGCAACTGCGGGCGGTGTTTGATCCAACCGGGCGGATGAATCCGGGCAAGATATTTGCTGATAACCCGGCAACGGCGCGGACGCACAGAAGTGCATCCCTACCGCAAAACCTGGCTCTGGGGAATGGACGCGGGAATACACCAATGGGAAGAGCGAAATTGTGACGGGTAGACACAGAGATGTGACGCGGTACAACCGGCCACGTCACCTTATCCATACATGAGGTTATTGACTTATGCGTGTTGTGATCTTCTCGGACATTCATGGAAACGTTGTTGCGCTCGAAGCGGTGCTGGCGGCGATTCGACGTGAGGCGACCCCCGATGCGCTGATTGTTGCGGGTGATCTGGTTGCCGACGGGCCGCGCCCGGCTGAGACGCTGGCGCTCCTGCGCGATCTGCCGGATGCGCGGTTCGTTATTGGCAACACCGATCAGGATGTCGTGTATGAACAGGATGACGATAGTGCGTTTGCCCGCTCCCAGTTGAGCGCCGATGATCTGCACTGGCTGGAGAACCTGCCCTTTAACCAGCGCATTGCGGCTGCACCGGGGCATGAGTTGCTGGTTGTGCATGCCAACCCGCGCAATCTGCGCGATTCGATCAAGCCCGATCATAGCCCGGTGATTATTCGTCCGCTGTTTGAGGGCGTGACGCAGGAGATTGTTGCCTTTGGGCATTATCATGTGCCGTTTGTGCGGGAAATTGATGGGCGTACATTGGTGAATGTTGCCAGCGCGGGCCTGCCGCGTGATGGAGTGTTGCGGGCGGTGTATGTCACGCTGACGTTTGATGGCCGGACCTGGCAGGTGGCGCACCACCGAATTGCCTTTGATGTGCAGGCCGTTGCTCGGGATTACCACGCCGTTGGCTATCCCGATGCGGAGCATAAGGCCGAGCGCTTGTTGCGGGCACGGTATTAGGGGTTATGGGTTAACGGTTATGGGTTAACGGTTAATAGTTATGAGACGGTTGGTGGTTAACAGTTGACTTCTAAACCCTAACCTCTAATCCGTTAACGACTATGCTGTAACCTGATCCGGGTAGTGATGCTACGCTATCAGAATTACCTATAGCAATGCACGATTATAACCTGTATGGGCATGCACCGCATATGGTCCGGCAGCCCGGTAGCGCCGATGAGTTGGCCGCGCTATTGCGTCAGGCCACTGCGGATGGTGTCGCGGTTGTACCCTGGGGTGCCGGAACGCAGCAGCATCTGGGGCGTCCGCCGGCGCGGTATGATGCCGCGCTCAGTCTGAAGCATCTGAACCGGATTGTGGAGTATACGCCTGCCGATCTGGTGCTGACGGTGGAAGCGGGCGCACAACTGGGCGTGGTGCAGGCCGAGTTAGCCCGTCACGGGCAGTGGTTGCCCTGGGATCCGCCCGGAGCCGCAACTGCCACGATTGGCGGCCTGCTGGCAACGGCGGCGGCGGGACCGCTGCGCCTGGGGTATGGCGCGCCGCGTGACTGGACCCTGGGATTGCAAGTGGCCCTTGGTGATGGACGGCTGGTGACGAGTGGCGCACGGGTGGTCAAGAATGTGGCCGGCTATGACGCACACAAGCTGCACCTGGGTGCGCTGGGCACGCTGGGGGTGATTGTCACGGCATCGTTTAAGCTGGCACCATTGCCGGCATGCCGGCGAACGCTGCTGGTCGCGTTTACGGAGCCACGCGCAACGATCAATGCGATAGAGAGCATCTGCACCGCTCCGCTGAACCCGATCAGCCTGGTTGCGCTGAACAGCACCGCCGGCCGATTGCTGCCGCCACTCGGCCAATTTTTAACGGGGCAGCCGGAACGGTTGCTGCTGATTGCGGCCCGTTTCGCCGGAACGCCGGCCGGGGTGCAGCGGCAGATACGTGAGGCTACGCAGCACTCTATCAACGCGGGCGCGATCTGTATTGAACTTGATGAAGCGGATGATACACCGCTCTGGCAGGCGATTGCCGACTTTGCCCAGGGCGGCCCGCTGAACGATGACGCCGTTACCGGGGAGAGCCTGCTGCTACGGATGGGCATCCGTCCCGCACACAGCGTTGAGTTGCTGCGTGCGTTGGAGCGAACAACCAATCAACGCGGCTGGGAGGCAGCCCGGCTGGCTTATGCGCGGATTGGCCTGGTGTACGCGCGCTGGTGGTTGCCCCCGGGAACGCCGGCCGGCGCACTGGTGGCAGCATTGAATGAACTGCGGCAGGCGCTGGGATCAATCGGGGGGTATGTTGTGGTTGAAGATGCGTCTCCCGCGTTGCGGCCGGCACTCGACATCTGGGGGCCGCCACCACCGACGCTCGAACTCATGCGGTCACTCAAGGCCCAATGGGATCCCGCCGGCATCCTGAATGCCGGAAGATATCTGCTGTAGGATTGAGGGTATAGGTTACAGGTTACAGGTTACAGGGAATAGGCTGATGAAGGTTGAAAAATCAATCCAGATATCGCCTTTCAGGAGTCCCGGCTTCAGCCGGACCAGGCTTTTCCGGCAGTGTACCGCTGCTCCGGCAGGTATTCACCGGCTAAAGCCGGGACTCCAGTATCTCATAGCTGGACTATTTTTAAATACCATGACTTTTCGGACTATGGACTGACTACGGGATACGGAGAAATACGCGGTAGAAGAACGGTGCATAGAATGCACCCTACGGGCTGCTGATGAACGTTATCATTCCAGGAGTCCCGGCTTCAGCCGGACCAGGCGTTTCCGGCAGGGTACCGCTGCCATGGCAGATATTCACCGGCTAAAGCCGGGACTCCAGTATCTCATAGCCGGACTGTTTTTTTAATACCATGACTTTTCGGACTACGGACTACGGACTACGGGATACAGCATACGGAGAAGTATTATGAGCTTCCTGGGCAGCATTATTGCAATGGGTGCAGCACTGGTATTCCTGCTGCTTGCGGGTGTGACCGCCTGGGGTGGATGGGTAACGCTACGTAGCGAGACCCGGCGGGAGGCGGCCGATGCGCCGCTCGTACGGACGGGCCGGCTCTTTGTCATTCTCGGGTTGGCGTTGCCCCTGGGCGGTGTGGCTCTGTTTAGCTTGCTGGCCGCCGGACGCATTTTGCTGGTAGCGTTGCGACTGGGGTAACGTCTGTTCCCCGACGGCCGAACCGCTGCTTGCTCAAGTGTGCCGGTTATACTTGACATAAAGTTCAGGGCCGGTACGCATCAGATGGGAAATAGTGCGCCACAGACTACGAATTACGGACTACAGGATACGGACTACAGGTGAATACAAGGAGGATACAGTATGAGTGAAGCAAAACGACCGCGCCCGGTAGTGCTGGCAATTATGGACGGCTGGGGTCTGGCGGAACCGGGGCCGGGTAATGGCGTAACCCGCGCGCATACGCCCAATGTTGACCGCTGGTCTGCTGAGTGTCCGTTTACCAAAATCGGGGCATCGGGGATGGATGTGGGGCTGCCCTCCGGCCAGATTGGTAACTCGGAGGTGGGGCACCTCAATCTGGGGGCGGGCTTTGTGGTCTACCAGGACTTCACCCGCGTCAACAAGTCCATTGCCGATGGTGACTTTTTTACCAATGAGGCACTGACGAATGCCGTCAACCATGTCAAAACCACGGGCGGTGCGCTCCACCTGATCGGCCTGTTTGGTCCCGGCGGGGTGCATTCGCATCAGGATCACCAGCATGCTTTGATGGAGCTTGCCAAACGCGCCGGGTTAGAGCGCGTCTACAACCATCTGCTGCTGGATGGGCGCGATGTGTTGCCCCGCAGCGCGCCGGGCTTCCTGGATCAACTGGAGGTTGCGATTGAGCGCATCGGCGTTGGCGAGATCGCCACCGTCAGTGGGCGCTATTACGGTATGGATCGGGATAAGCGCTGGGAGCGTACCGGCCTGGCCTACGATGCCCTGGTTAATGGTGCCGGCGAAACTGCGGAGAATGCACGTCAGGCGATTGAGCAGTCCTACGCGAAGGATGTAAGCGACGAGTTTGTGCTGCCGACCGTGATTATGCGCGACGGCAAGCCGGTGGCGACGATCAGGAATGGCGATGCAATTATCTTCTTCAACTTCCGCCCTGACCGTGGTCGCCAGTTGACCCGCGCCTTTGTGCAGTCCGACATTAATGCGGCGATTGACCAGCACTATGCGAAGCAGCAGGCCGAGGGGCAGAAACTCCCCGATACAATCTGGCACCGCGAACGGCAGATCGAGAACCTCTACTATGTTACGTTGACCCAGTACGAGGAGGGTCTGCCGGTGCATGTCGCCTTCCCCCCCAAGCATGTGCAGCATCCCATCGGCGCGGTTGTGAGTGCCGCCGGACTACGGCAGTTTCACACTGCCGAGACGGAGAAATACCCGCACGTTACCTTCTTCTTCAACGGCGGGCGGGAAGAACCCTTTGAAGGCGAAGACCGCAATATGGTTGGCTCGCCCAAGGTGCCCACCTACGACCTGCAGCCGGAGATGAGCGCGGCGGGTGTCACGGAAGGTTTGCTGAAGGCTATCCACAGCGACCAGTACGACTTTATCATTGTAAACTTTGCCAACCCGGACATGGTCGGTCATACCGGCGTGCAAGAGGCGATTATCAAGGCTTGCGAAACGGTTGATGCCTGTCTGGGCGAGGTTGTCCCCGCGATTACTGAGGAGCGGGACGGCGCAATTGTGATTATCGCCGACCACGGCAATGCCGAGCAGATGATCGACCCGGACGCGGGTGGCCCCCACACGGCGCACACGACCAATCTGGTGCCCTGCATCCTGGTCGCCGCATCCGGTCTGGGGTTGGGCCAGGGGCAGGTGACGCTCCGCGAGGGCGGCCGCCTGGCCGATATTGCGCCAACCCTGCTGGACCTGCTGGGCTTACAGAAAGCGGAGGATATGACTGGCGAGAGCCTGATTGTCCGGATTTGATGCCGGTTTGTTTTTTATCCACAGGAGTTACGCAGTCGGTTCCAAACCAGGCG
>CAKZQX010000138.1 GCA_937141995.1 uncultured Chloroflexaceae bacterium
GGCTGTGCCCAGCACGCTAACCCGGCGCGATGCGCCCGAACGCAGGCCCGGCGCGGCAGCGGCACGCGCCGCCTCAAGCAACCCGACATTGCCGACCAGAGTAACCAGACGCCCACCCGGACGAAGTACCCGCTGAATTTCAGCCAGCACACCCCGGTAAAGCGCCGGCAAATCCTGTTCGAGAGCTACCTGTTTCCCAAATGGCATATTCGTCGCCACTTTGTCAACACTTTCTGCCGGCAGCGGTAGCGACCGTGCATCCCACCGCTCGCATGTAACCTCTCCGCGGATCTGTCGGGTGTTGATCCGCAAGTTCTTGACCGCTTCGCCAGTGTGATCACTGCCATACAGACGCGCAAACGGCCCCGCCGCCGCGCGCTCAAGCAGCAGAGTACCGGTTCCCGCCAGCGGATCAAGAAAAATATCCTGCGATGCGGGATCGGTGAGCCAGACCATGGCCGCCGCCAGTGCCGGGCGTAGCGCGGCCGGCATATGCCGTTCCCGACTGCGATGACGCATCTCCGGCCCGGAGAGACGCACACCACATACCAGTTCCTGCTTCAGCAGGGTCGCCCAGACTTCGATGTCAGCATCTTCCGCGACCTCACGCCAGCGTCCCGGCCAACCGGCTTTGATCGCATCGGTGACAGCACGACCAATGTCACGGCGGCGAAACTGGTGCGCCCCGACCTCGCGCGTCACCACACGAAAAGTTGTCGGCTTGCGGCGGGTGTTGAGCGCCTGCGACCAGGCCGCAAGCGCGTCACCAACCATGCGAGTATCCCGCGTCGCCGCGAATATCTGCCGTAGCCCGCGATCATCGGGAGCGATTTTGAAGGCACGTACCGCCACGGCAAACACATCTTCACTGATCCGCAGGCGCAACAGTTCACGCGGATTTCCATTGTAGCGCAGCAGCACCAGATCATTGCGCCCCGGCACAAAATGCGTTCCCGCTGCCTGCGGGCGGCCGGACCCACCACGTACCGACAGGCGTTGTTCGGCTTCCTGCCCGGCTAACGGCCCAAGACCCGGCAGAGTTTGAAGGAGATATACCATACGTTACCACAAACCTTTATTGACAGGCTGAGATCGTCCCCTGCGGGTCAACTTCTTTGCCAAACCAGACTACCGCGTGATGCTCGTATACCGCCACGCCCATAGCCTGCCAGGGCCCCCAGTTATTCTGCTCAATGATAACAGCATTGTGCCCCGGACTGTTCTGCCAGGCATTTAATGCACCAGCCGCATCGGCCTGCCCTGAGAAGCCATAGGCGATTTCATACCCATCTCCTATGTATCTATTCCCGGTTATTTCGCGGGGCTTATTCCACATCCCGGTAGCATTGGCATGATCAGAAGTATAACAGACAGGACTCCACTCACCCTGGTCCGACCAGCTATGCATATTGCAAGCCTCGCCCCGGTTATCTGTGCCACTATCAGGTTCATTGTTGTGCAGATCAAGTACATGGGCCTGCGCAACATGAGTAAGTGACTTTGAAATCGGCACATCCGGCAATCCGGTGGCGTTGCGGTAGTCATTCACCAGACGGGCCAGTTCCGCCTCCTGTGCCGTCAGGCAGGTTCCGGGAATGGGATACTCCGCTGTAACTGTGGTCGGCGTTGGCGACACTGGACTGGGTGATACCGTCGGCGTCGGTAATATTGGACTGGGTAACGGTGTTGATGTTATAACCGGACTGGTCGAGGGCGCAGGGTAGGCCGGTGGCACTGATGGTTGCACTGGTGTACCGGAGGCATACGCGCGAACTTCGTTCCCCAGCAACCCTAACAAAACTTCGTACTGAGTACCCGCCAGTTCCGTATGATGCTCCATCCGCCGCCGCTCAAAATACTGGATGGTCCCGCTCCAGTCGTCAAGGGTGGCATAAAACGGTTCGGTTATCGGATAGCCAAAGCGCTCCAGACCACCATTCTGTTCCCAGTAACGTTTAAATGGTTCGCACAGACTGTGGTCCGTAACTGCGAAGTAGCGGCAACCCGAGGGCGCATCACGCACCTGCGGAAAGTCGCGCCATGGACGACCCTGGAGTTCAAGCAATCCCGCGCCTAACCGACCGGCCAGCACACCTTCCACGCCATGATCTTCCAGGCGATCCCGCTCAAACCATTGGGTTGGTCCGGTCCAACCATCGTTATTTGTCTCAACCCGCAACTCGGTGGTCGGGTAACCAAACACCGGCAGACCACCATTTTGTTCCCAATAAGTTAGAATCACGCCCTCAATACAATAGCCTGTCTCTGCAAAGCAGCGCGTACGTTGCGCCCGGGTCACCATGGGCATCAACCAGATGGCCAGTAACAGGAATGCGAACACCACCGGCAGAAATCGACGTTGCATTAATGGTAGCTCCTTTTCGTCGTAAATCACGCTCCTGCCCCCATAACTACCATCCCGATACATAGCGAAACGTAGTAGTTTGGAGGATCCGGTAACGTGGTTTTTGTCCACACATCACAGCGATAATCAACAAGACATGGACAGGACGTACGTGGTGCATGTTCAAATTCCACATAACATATATACTTCGTACAAATATTGTGTGAAAACGAATGACATCTTCCGCCCTACCGGAGGCGAAACCAGTCTTCCACCTGGGTTCACGCCTGATGTAAACGCCCACCGCGTACGTCCTGTCATGGACTCTTTGCGGTATAAGCCGGCGCTACTCCAGAATCATTGTGTGCAGCACATCATACATCTGCACCAGACTGTCAATGGCAACCCACTCCTCCGGGGAATGCAACCCTGCCCCAACCGGCCCAAAGCAGACAGCCGGAATACCCGCCGCACTGTAGAAGCGCGCATCGGTGCTGAAGTGCTCGCTATAAAACTGGGGTTCCTGATTGCGTATGCGCGTGGTGACAGCAGCCAGTCGCCGGACATGGGGATTCTCCGGACTGGTCGCCAGCGGCGCAGCCCGCCGACACGCAATCTCCTCAGCCGCGGGAAAACAGGTACGCACCAGGGCCAGAATATCTTCAGGCTGATCATCGGGAATATGCCGCACATCGAGTGTTAAATCGAGTTCGGGCGGCACCTGGTTGGGCGAGCCAATCCCCGCCTGAATCGCTGTTGGGGTGACAGTCGTGCGCCATGTCGCCTGTTCCAGCGGAGGAAAATGCTCGAATAAGCCTGCGAGCCCGGCATGCAACGCCAGGATCGGGTTACGCCCTTCCCAGGGACGTGAGCCATGGGCAGACATACCCGGCAGTCGGAGTTCAATCCAGAGCGCGCCCTTATGCTCATTGCAAATATTCATATCAGTCGGTTCAGCCGCAATAAAATAGTCACAGCGCCAACCATCGTTAAACAACCGCTCAGTACCGTGGGCGCCACCAATCTCTTCATCACTCACAAACTGAAACCCAACATCAGGGCGCATATCCCGTGCCGCCAGATCCTTGAGCAGCCGCAGCAGCACCGCCACACTGCCCTTCATATCCTGACTACCCCGCCCGTAGATGCGGCCATCGCGTATCTGAGGATCAAACTGCGCGGGTTGCCCCATGACAACATCTACATGTCCATTGAGCAGCAGCGCCGGTTCATAGGTGTCATGCAACGTTGCAACGATTGCCGGTTTGCCATTACTGGTGGAGCGATGCACAAAAATACCAGGAATAGCACTGAGATAGTGATCCAGATAATCGACTACAGCACTAAGTTGATCAGGTCGGTCAGCAGTGCTCTGAAAACGGATCATATCACACGTTAGTCTAACAAGTTCATCGCGCAGTATATCCGGCATAACGGGCTCCCTATTTCTGAAACTATAGTGGAGAATATTTTACAGTCTACCACAATCCGCTATCTACGTGTGAGAAAGCCAGGAAGAGGAATCCAGACACACAAGCGCGGAGGCCGGGATAATCCCGACCTCCGCATACGCACTACACTGTAACAACCGGCCACCAGCAACCGACATTCAGCCGGCCACCAGGTCTACTGCTACTTGGCTGGAGCGCGGCTCACACCACCTGTCGCAACCGGCGGCGCGCCGGCTTCCGGTGGGGTCAGAAAATCAGGATAGGCAACCGCACCATGCTCGCCAATATCCAGACCTAATTCCTCTTCCTCGGCGCTAACCCGCAGGCCAAGCGTCACCTTGATGGCATAGAACAGCACCCCCGACGTGACGACTGTCCAGAGGCCAATCGAAACGACACCGACAATCTGCGCAATCAGCAGGGTAGCCCCACCACCGGCGAAGAGGCCCAGCGTACCGGTGTTACCTTCGATTGTGGCAAACAGACCCACGGCCAGGGTACCCCAGACACCATTCACCAGGTGAGCCGGAACCGCGCCGACGGGATCGTCAATCTTCAGCGATTCCATCCAGGCGGCCGAGAAGACAATCAGCGGACCCGCAACCAGACCGATAATCACAGACGCCAGCGGGGTCACATAGGCGCAGGGCGCGGTAATCGCCACCAGACCACCGATAACACCATTCATCGTCATCGTCATATCCGGCTTGCCGTTCTTAAACCAGGTTGTGAACATTGCGCCCAGCGCGCCCGCAGCCGCAGCCAGGGTCGTGTTAACGGCCACCAGCGCAACCGCATTGGCATCACCCTGGGTTGAGAGGGCCAACTGGCTACCCGGGTTAAAGCCGTACCAACCGAGCCAGAGGATGAACACACCCAGCCCTGCCAACGCCAGGTTATGACCGGGGATCGGCTGCGACTTACCGTCACCGCTAAAGCGCCCGATGCGCGGCCCCAGGATAATGGCACCCATCAGCGCCGCCCAGCCACCAACACTGTGAACAACCGTGCTCCCGGCGAAGTCGGTAAAGCCCCAATTACCATCGGTGCTCCCGCTGTAGTGGTTCAGCCAGCCCGCACCACTCCAGACCCAGTGAACGACAACCGGGTAGATAATGATCGAAATAACCGCGCTAAAGATCAGGTAGCTTGAGAACTTGGTCCGCTCGGCCATTGCCCCGGAGACAATGGTTGCAGCAGTACCGGCAAAGACCACCTGGAACAACCAACTTGCCAGGATAGGCGCCCCCCCTGCCTCAGTGGGATCATATCCCAGGAAGAATGCATCGGTACCGATAAAGCCGCCGGCCGAGGTACCGTAGGCAATGCCCCAGCCAATTGCCCAGAATGCGATCGCCGCCATCGAGAAGTCCATCATGTTCTTCATCATGATATTGACGACATTCTTTGAGCGAGTCGAGCCGGCTTCCAGGAAAGCAAACCCAGCCTGCATAAAGAATACCAGAAAAGCGGCAACAAGCAGCCACATCGTATCTGCGGCAACAGCAACCTCTGCGGCCTGATCAGCCGCTTCCTGCGCAAAAGCGCTTGTCCCAAGTGCCAGGAAGAGTCCCAATGCACCAACTACTGCTACGCCCCACTTACCCCATGTCCGTATCATTTGTGTATCTCCTTAAAATATCCAGCAACTCGCACCAAAATACGCCTTAATCTGTAAGATTCAAGCCATCATGCGCTACGCCTGGTATGGTATGCAGCGCATAGAAACCGCGTCATCGCTACATTAAGCCACACTGCTTAATTCCAGGCCTTACGGCCATAAACACAAGAAAACTTCGGATTCAAGGTACAACTATGTGGTTAGCTACACAGGATCGAAAAATCGTATTTCATACCCTGAGATGATCCACACTACAAACTGCGGATCACCGAATATCATATGCAAGTTATCAATATAAGATGTGTATACATACAGAAACAGGCAGAGCCGCGATCACTGTTATTTGGAGGTATACATCACAGAGCATCGCAGGCAAGGGTTGGGGATAGATCTAGCGCGCAACACACCGCCTCTGCAGCCCCGCAGTGGTGTGGGCAACACTACTAATCATCACCTCCTTTCTTGAGAGACCACAAGACACACAGTGGTCCAACAGCAAACAGGGCTGTTTCAATAAACCAAACTTTAATGATGAGGTTGTCAAGTATAGTACCAAAAGTCCCTCCAGTATGACTATGGTGAAGATACCCAAAATACCCCCCCATCTCACTGGATATTATGTCCAAATACCTACAGCAGACATTGTTCTGGTTTACCTGACAATCGAGATCGCCTGGAAGTTGATCACGGCGTGCATAAATCCCGTTGTGGTGGGGTGGACGCTTCGTGCTATCTCTGAATCAGGCACGAATAGTGTTAAAGAGGGGCAATGATTCTTAAGGAAATCACGAACATGTTGTTGACATTTTCTGTCAACTATGGTATCTTTGAGAGTTTAACAACAATGCTTCTCTCGCCTACAGGAGGCAGGCAGCAGGTTTAACCCAGACATTTGCTCCCGGTAGCGCTGCGTTGCGCCTGCGGTAGCATAATCCTTGCTCTTTGCTTTTTTGCAAAAAAAGTGCTTTATGCACAACTTTTCTTTATACAAGAAAGATGGGCGCTTCCACCCTGCCACAGGCAAGACTGTGTTCATCTCGTCGAACTGGACGTTTGATCAGACGAAACCAACTGCGCTTTCGGCAGCCTGGTACTTTAAATGTATCTTTTTCACAAAACTATGCACATCATGCATAAGTTTGTGAAAAAAAGCGAAACCTCTGCCCTGCCGGAGGCAAAGTTTCCTGCCGGGTTCGTGACCGCGTAACTCGTATGTATGAGCCGTTCTTCTTATTCCACACAAGATTTGGACAGAAGGAGCTTTCTACCACCACCACGCTACCCGCCGGGGTCTGTCAGCTTTTGTGCATAATTGTGGTATTATCAGGGAGTCCCTCAGCACTTCGAGATATTCACGTGTCAAAGAGATTATGCCTGTGCCTTGAGCGATTTCCGGATTTTTGAGAACAGGTACAGAATATTGTTATGTTAAGAAAACGACAGGCACGCAATCATACTTGCCATGTTTAGACATGTGTATCAGATGAACGACCAGGGGACAACGGGTTGAGGTATACTTTTTCAGAGAATGAGGAGGCTTCGGCACATGAGTGATGCAACAACTGCTGGACGATTGGCAGGTAAAATTGCACTTATCACTGGTGCGGCGGGCAATATTGGCGAGATCATCACCCGGCGCTATCTCGATGAAGATGCAACCGTTGTGCTGATCGACTTGAGCGATGAACGATTGAACGCCTTCCGCGAACGCTTGATTCAGGAGGAGGGTCGCTCGCCGGAACAGATTATGACTGTGCCCGTAGACGGCAGCAACATCGGCCAGGTCCGTGCCGGCGTCAACCAGGCCGTAGAGCGCTTTGGTCGGGTTGACATCCTGATCAACAACGCGGGTAGCCCCGGCGCACGCCAACGCCTCCCCGATATCCCCCTAAAACGCGAAGAGTTGCGTGATGGTGACAGCGAGACGATGAGTGATGCGGTGGGCAATCTCCTGGGGATTACCTGGAATTTTGTCCGCGCGGCCGCACCACATATGCCGCCGGGCAGCAGCATCATTAATGTTTCAACAATTTTTTCACGGACGGACTATTATGGCCGCATTCCGTATGTTGTGCCGAAAGCCGCAACCAATCCGCTGACGCAGCGACTGGCGCTCGGTCTGGGGGCACGCGGCATTCGCGTCAATAATATTTACCCCGGCCCAATTGATAGTCAGCGTATCCGCACGGTGTTTCAATCAATGGATAAACTCAAAGGCGTAGCCGAGGGGACGACCGCCGAGGACTTTTTTGGTATTATGCGCCTTAGCCGGGCCGAAGGCGACGGCGAACTGGTTAAGACCTTCCCCAAGCCGCTGGATGTCGCCAACACCATGGTGTTCCTGGGCAGCGATGAGTCTGCCGCCTTTAGTGGGCATCCGTTTGAGGTAACGAATGGCATGGATGTGCCCGCCGAAAGTTATACCGTATTTGAGTCACGCCCGGAATTGCGTACGGTCGATGCCACCGGGCAGTTGGTCCTGATCTGTGCCGGTGAGCAGGTTGAGGATGCTCTGACACTGACCGGAGCGCTTCGTTCTACCGGTTATGAGGTGGCAATCGGCTCCCGCAGCCAGGCGGCCATCTCGCAGGTGCAAGAAGTACTGCAACAGAGCCGCCAGATGCAGGGACCAAGTTATGTGCCGCCGCTGCTAACCTACCTCAACCCACTCGAGCCCGGTAGTGTGGAAGCGGCGCTGAATGATGTGCAGGAGCAGACGGGGACGATTCACTCGGCAGTGATCTTGCCCGCGCGTGGTGCGGATCATGTCTATCCTTCCCTGGCCGATATTGACGACGACACGGTTAAACAGTTCCAGGACGAAGAGATTGTCGGTATGGTAGCCCTGGCAAGCCAGTTGTCCCGCTTCTGGGAGCAGCGGATCACGCCGGGTCAACCGCGCATTGTTTTTATGAGCAATGGCGACGATGGGCGCGATAATGTCTATGCCGATATTATTCGCGCGGCGGCGGAACAATTGATCCGGGTGTGGCGACACGAGTCGGCGCTGGATGTTGCCAGGACCCAGGCACAGCAAGACAGTCAGACGCCTACGCTCGGTCTGAACCGACCAATCTGGGCCAATCAAATTGTGCGCTATGTCAACAATGAAGATGAAAGCCTGGAGTTTGCCTGCGCCTGGGCTGCCCGCCTGTTGAGTGGCGACCGGCAGATCGAGGAGATTAATCTGTACCTCCCGAAAAATATTGAGGTGACGACCGGAGCGCTACGACCATCGTTTGGTTGGGCCGAGAGTATTCTGGGCATGCATCTGGGCAAGGTTGCGCTGATTACCGGCGGCAGCGCAGGTATCGGCGGGCAGATCGGGCGGTTGCTGGCGTTGAGCGGCGCCCATGTTCTGCTGGCCGCACGGGGGGCCGGACAACTGGAGCAGTTGCGCGAGCGCATCGTGCGCGAACTGCACGAAGTGGGCTATGCTAATCCCGAATCGCGGGTGCAATATCTGGCCGGGATTGATGTGGCCGATGAGGGCGAGTTGACACGCCTGGTTGAGTATACACTCGAAACCTTCGGTCGGGTAGACTACCTGATCAACAACGCCGGGATTGCCGGTATGGAAGAGATGGTTATCGACATGCCGCTGGATGGCTGGAAGCGTACGCTGAATGCCAACTTGCTCAGCAACTTCTCGCTGATCCGCAAGCTGGTGCCCCTGATGAAGAAGCAGGGCAGCGGGTATATTCTGAATGTCTCTTCCTATTTTGGCGGCGAGAAGTATGTCGCGGTGCCTTATCCCAACCGCTCGGACTACGCGGTGAGTAAGGCCGGACAGCGCGCTATGGCCGAAGCGCTGGCCCGCTTTATGGGGCCGGAGATCCAGATTAATGCGCTGGCTCCCGGACCGGTTGAGGGCGACCGACTGCGTGGAACGGGCGAACGTCCGGGGTTGTTTGCGCGGCGGGCGCGGTTGATTATGGAGAATAAGCGGCTGAACGAGGTGCATGCCGCATTGATCGAGGCCCACCGCGAAACGGGTCAGCCGGTGCGCGAGTTCCTCCAGGTCATGATCTCAAATGGCGTGCAGGCACTGGGCTATGCCAGCCAGCTTCCCGATCCGCTACGCCGACTGGCAGCCAGCATCTGGGAACAGGGCGATCCCCAGGCTTCATCCCGGTCCTACCTGCTGAATAGCTCAATTGCCCAGAAGCTGATCCAGCGCCTGGAGGTCGGTGGACATCTGGATCATGGGGAAGGCGAGAAACTCCTGGCAGATGTGCCTGAGCCACCGGTACCGTTCTTCACCCGCCCGCAGATCGAGCGCGAAGCACGCAAGGTGCGTGACGGGATCATTGGCATGCTCCATCTGCAGCGTATGCCGACAGAGTTTGATGTGGCAATGGCGACGGTCTACTATCTGGCGGACCGCAATGTGAGTGGTGAAACCTTCCATCCCTCCGGGGGGCTGCGCTTCGAGCGCACGGTAACAGAGGGTGAGTTGTTCGGCAAGGCCGGTCAGCATCGCCTGGAGAAACTGCGCGGCACGACTGTCTTTATAATCGGCGAACATCTGCGGCGGCATCTAGTTGCCCTGATCCGCACCTACCTGGAAGAGTATGATGCAAAGCGGGTCGTTCTAATCACCGAAACCGAAGCGGCTGCCCGCAGCCTCACCGAAGAACTGGCCGAGCATAGCGGTAGTGACCGGCTCTGCACAGTGGTGGCGAATGGAAATGTTGAGGCGGCGATTGATCAGGCGCGGAATCAGTATGGCAGCCCCGGCCCGGTTGTTTGTACACCATTCCACCCACTGCCAACCCGTCCGCTGATCGGCAGTGTTGGCGGTGACTGGACGGGCGTGCTGGATGAAGCCGACTTCGCCGATGTTGTGGAGCAGCACATTACCCACCATTTCCGCGTAACCAAGAAGATATCCCTACTCGATAGCGCGCAACTGGTGCTGGTGACATCCGAAACCTCGGCCCGCTCGACAGCCGAGCAGTTTGCCCTGGCTAACTTTATCAAGACCACGCTGCATGCCTTCACCGCCACAGCCGGGGTTGAGAGTGAGCGTACGGTGCATCGCGTGCCCGTCAACCAGGTCGATCTGACCCGGCGGGCCCGCGCTGAGGAGCCACGTAACGCCACCGAAGAGGCTGAGGAACTGCGGCGCTTTGTGGATGCGGTGATCCTGACCACCGCGCCGTTGCCGGAGCCGGACGAGAGTCGCTACCGCGGCCGGATCTATCGGGGGAATGCGATTATCGTGTAGTGTCGGTAAATTACGGATTAAACATTCCAGATCCGGCATATCTGGATATCGGCATAACAGTGGCGTTGTTGCACAGTGAAATCACCCGCAGAGGGCGGTTCGATATCGAGCCGTCCTCTTCATTTTGCCGATGTTCGCTACCTGCGCTACAATCATCGGCTGCATGCTTGTGTATACCAGGAGAAGAGATGGTATGTCCGACAAAACCAATTTTCATATGACTGCCGAGGAGTTTCGGCACTATGGTCGTGCGGTTATTGACTGGATCGCAGATTACTACGAGCGGGTTGAGTCGCTGCCGGTGCTCGCGCAGGTGACACCGGGGCAGATCCGGGAATCGCTCCCGCCCCACACACCGCCGCAGGGCGAACCATTTACCGCCATGCTGCGTGATGTTGAAGAGTTGATCCTGCCCGGCATAACGCACTGGCAATCGCCCAACTTCTTCGCCTTTTTTCCCGCCAACACCTCAGCACCGGCCATTCTGGGAGAACTGCTCTCAGCCGGATTGGGCGTCCAGGGGATGCTCTGGGCTACCAGTCCGGCCTGCACCGAACTGGAGACGCATGTGCTTGACTGGCTGGTGGAAATGTTGGGCCTGCCGGACCACTTCCGCTCAACGGAGACAGGCGGCGGGGTGATTCAGGACTCGGCT
>CAKZQX010000139.1 GCA_937141995.1 uncultured Chloroflexaceae bacterium
CCATCGTTTGTGCCACATATCCGTCCAGGTCTGTCACGCGAGCAGGGTCGAACATGGCCGCGTAGTCCTGCACCTTCGCATCAATAGGCACGTCAGGCTGGAGATCAAGGCTGACGGTATACCCGAGGATGGTACCTGGATCAGGTTGCCAGGTGGCCTGGGCCGTGCGTCCGCCGTCGGTCACATCTTGATAGGTGCCGGTGATAACGAGGTCCTGTTGCCGATCAGCAACAAGCAGGGTGATGGTGTCACCGACGTGCTTGTCCATTTCCTGGGCATTGAGGATGGAAAGCGCGATTTCATGTTCTTCGTTCGGCGCAGTGCCGTCTATATATTCCAATGGGAATACCGAGAAATCACCGGTTTCAATAGTGATGAAGTCCTGACTACCATCATTCAGGACGACCGCATACTGCGATGTCACAAACGGCGTGAACCGGAACACATCCGTATCGCTATTGAGGTGCTGAATCATGCGGTGATAGCGTTCTGTCACGTCATCAGATTGTCGGAGGTCGATACGTATATCACTGTGCCCAATACCCATATAGGAGACAAATGTTGGTGATTGAAGGGTGGTCAAGAAATGGATAGGGATAATGATGATGACCGCGCAGAAGAAGTACACCATGCCCAGTAACCAGTACAATCGGAACCGCTGGATGAGGTCACGTAACCCCAGAAATACATTGAGGTTGAACCCGGTGCTCCGGGTGAGATTCAGCATACGGATGTGGTTGGCAGATTCGCCGATGCTCCCTGAGCGCAACGCCTGCACCGCACTGATGCGATTGAACCGCCCAAGCACGACAAAACACGACACCAACACGATGATGAAGATGCTGCCTGCTGCAATCAGAGGCAAAGCGCCCATTGCGAGGCTGCGCTGCGCTGTACCAAAGTACAGGGTGATGTTTTTGACAAATACCTGATTGAGCAACAACGATGCGAGATAGCCCAGGATCGAACCTACGGCTCCTAACGTCACATACTTCGCCAGATAGATCCGCCGGATATCGGATGTTGCAATGCCGATGGCCTTCAGGATACCGATTTCTCGATAGTCTTCTTCCAGGGTAGCCAGGATGGTAAAGCGCAGGCATAAGATCGCAATAATGATGAGCAGGAAGCTCAGAAATATAATGGCAATCGCCACGACACCATCGGTCAGGCCATTGAGGACCTTGAAGAGTTGCTCATCCAATGATGGTCCACGCTTTGGCATATCTGATGCCAGATAATCATTGCGGAAGTCGCTGACACGGCTCGCGTCCGTGAGTTGAAATTCAACCAGATATTCAACCTCGTGGATGGCATGCCGCAGGGTGGCATAATCCGTCGGGTGAATCACGAACCGCTTGGAATGGGCAATCGCGGGATTCATTTGCGCATCGCGCACAAACGCAGCGACCACGAAGCGCATATCCACCGCATCCGTGACGACGCGGACTTCATCACCGATGTTCAGGTCTGCCTGTTGCATGAAGTAGATGGGAACGGCGATTGCGCCCGGCGCAACGTCAATAATCTCGTTATCGAGGTTGAGCAAAAAATCGAAGCGGGTATTCTGCACTACAAAACTGATATCCATAACGGTGTCTGCCTCAGGCTCTTGCGTAGGCCCTAAAAAGAGGCTTGTTCCGTCAATGGCGAGCATCTCAACGGTTTGTTGTACGTCAACCAGGCTATGCGCTGCCGCCCATCGTTCAATTTCAGCCTGGTCGAGTGGGCCTGTGTGCATCTGGACAAAATGCGGTGCATCGGCTGTCTCAAACAGGGCATCAAGGGAATTGGTGAGCGTAAAAATGAGATTGCACCCACTTGAAACCAGCATGGCCGACAAGAATATGAAGCCGAATAGCACCAGCGTGATGAGTTTCTTCCTCAGGAGGTCTTTCTGGAGTATCTTTCCGATCATCGTCTCACCTGTCCCATTTCTCTGTGTACTTGCGAGCATATGCCGGATATCATGGCATATGCCTCTCATAGCACTAACTATAGGACAGTGTGCCGCGAATGTCCCCACACGATACATGTAGTTGGAGCCGGGTTGGCCTGACTACATGATCTATGTAGGGAGACGACCAGAACAGGAGGATATCCTCGCCAGAAGATAGTCGATGGCTGCGATAAGAAGCGGGTACGCGGTGAGCAATTGCACCATCGACGATGGGGGGCTACGTCGTGCTACGCCATATCGCCCGCAATCTCCTTCAGCAACTCCGAACCGCCAACCGCTCGAACCTGCGATGGACGAACATCGCAGATGCGGTGCGGGCACATGCGGCGTCGGTGCCACGCGCACTGGCGTTCATCGGTGTTCCAATGACTTTGACGTAGCCCTAGAAGGGTGCAAGCATACGTTGTGAAAAACGCAGTACCCATTGCATTTTTTTGGCCGCTGCCGTACTATGCGCATGTCAGTCGCGCATGAGCGAAAGAGATCTGATGCCATCGCTCCTCCGGGTGAAAATTCAACTGCCGCCGCTACGCGCCCAGCATATTTCGCGAGAACGAGTGCAGCAGCAGCTTCAGGCAACTGGGGATGCCTCCCTGGTGCTGGTTTCGGCGCCGGCCGGGTTCGGCAAGTCCTCCAGCCTGATTGCCTGGGCCCATCACCTGCGTCAGCAGGGAACGGCCGTCGCCTGGTATGCCCTCGATGAACGCGATAACGATCCGGCGCATTTTGCCGCCTATCTGGTCGCTGCCTTACGCTCGCTCCCGCACTATGAGCCGGCACTGCCTGAACTCGACGCTCCTGTAGCGCTGGGCGAGACGGTCGATCTGATCCTCAATACCGTCGCTGAGGATCGTACTCCGGTGGTGCTCATCCTCGATGATTATCATCTTCTCCATAGTCCAGCTATCCACCATGCCGTCGGGCGGCTCTGTGAGTATTTGCCGCCACATATGCGGCTCGCTATCGGCACCCGGGCCGATCCGCCGCTGCCGCTGGCGCGACTCCGGGCCGGCGGTACGCTGGTCGAGGTGCGTATGGCCGACCTGGCGTTCAGCCGCAATGAAATGGCACGCTGGCTGCAGCACAGTCTGGGCCGGCAGCCTTCCGCGCATCTGCTGGAACAGTTGCACGATCTGACCGAGGGTTGGGCGGCGGCACTGGCGCTCGTGCTGATGAGCCGGCCACAGCCCGACGAAGTGGCACTCGAACAGCAACTGCAGCGCTATTCGCAGGCCCGCCGGCATGTGTTCGCGTATGTGGCCGAGGAAGTGTTCAACCGGCAAGCAGCCGATATCCAGGCCTTTCTGCTCGACACCTGTGTGCTCAACTGGTTGCAGCCCGATCTTTGTAATGGGCTGACCGGCAACAGCGATGCGGCGCTGCTGCTCAGCCGGCTGGCCGGCGAGAGCCTCCTCGTCATTCCGCTGTCGGAGCGTGAGCCGGTGTACCGCTACCATCATTTGCTGGCGCAGTTTCTCCGTCAGTATCTACAGTTGCAGGATGGTGCGCGTTACCGGGCGCGGCATCGCCAGGCAGCCGCATGGCTAGCGGCGCATGACAATCCCGTGGACGCCGTGCCACACGCACTGGCCGCCGCGGATCCGGCTTACGCGGCTCAGTTGATCGAAACCGGAGCCTGGCAACGCCTGACTTCGTGCGGCGAAATTATGACGGTGCTAAGCTGGCTTCCGGCATTCCCCGAACCGGTACTGCACAATTTTCCGCGCCTCTGTCTCTATTTTTCGCGCGCATGGTACCTCACCGGCAATCTGCGCCGCTCGCAAGCGTACGTTCAGCTCGCCGCCGACGCGCTGCCGGACGATGCGGAACCGGCTTTGCAGGCGATTGCCGCCAGCTACCAGGCCACGCTGGCCGCCTACCAGGGCGATGTCGCCACCGGTCAACGCCGGATCGCTCAGGCGCAGCATTGGCAACACACCGTCGAGGATCTGGACCGGGTGCGGATTGCCAACACGGCCGCGTTTTTGCACTTTGTGCGCGGCGACGTAGCGGCGGCCCGCGCGGGCTATACCGAGGCGCTGGCGCTGGCGCAACAGCTTCAGCACTACTATTTGACACTCGATGCGCAGTATTACCTGGCCCGGATCGATCTGCTGGCGGCCGATCTCGATGCAGTCGAACAGCGCTGTGCGGCGCTGCTGGATCAGGACGCCCCGCGCAGCGGCCCACTGGCGACGATTATGGTGCCGCTGGCAATGGCTTGCTACCAGCGCAACCAGCTCGTCGATGCCGAAATCCTGTTGCGCGAGGCGATTACGCTGATGCAGCGCGCCGCGATCCCCGATGTGCTCTGGCCGGCGCAGCTCGCGCTGGCCGATCTGCTGCTGGCACGCGGCGAAACCAGCGCGGCTGCAAGCAGTATCGGGCAGGCGCGCAGCGTCACGCAGGATTTTCAAAGCCCCATCATCACCTCACTGATTGATGCTGCGGAGGCGCGCCTGCAGCTCCGCAGCGGACAGATCGCCGCTGCTGCTACGTGGGCGCAGCGTTACCAGCAACAGGCAACGCCCGACTACCAGGACGACGTGGAGTGCCTGAGTCTGGCCCAGGTGCATCTGGCGCAGGGAGAAACGAACGCGGCACTGTCCAGGCTGACGGAACGCATCCCGGCTGCCCGGGCTGCCGGGCGGATCGACACGGTCATTCAGGGCTGTATTTTGCAGGCGCTGACTTTGCAGGCCGGCGGCGCCGTTGAGCAAGCAGTATCCGCACTCGAAGCGGCCTTGCTTTTAGCGGCCCCACCGGGCCTGCTGCGCCGGTTTCTCGATACCGGCGCGCCGTTGCTCCCGCTCCTGCGCCGCATCGACACGTCCAGCCGCGTGGCGGGATATGCGCAGCAGGTGCTGA
>CAKZQX010000140.1 GCA_937141995.1 uncultured Chloroflexaceae bacterium
GGTTGCGGAATATGCCCAGACGGTGGTTGACCCTTCCAAGATTGTTATTGGCGTGCCGTTTTATGGCTATGACTGGCCCGAATCAGGGGGGCCGGCCCGCGCGTTGCCCTGGGGCGATATCGAAGATCTGATCGCCGAGCAGGGTTTGACCGTCGATCTGCGGCAGCGTGATGATCGGGGGCTGATCCAGGAGAGCCGCCTGTTCTATGAAACCGAGGCGGGAAGACGTGAGGTCTGGTTTATGACGGATCAGAGCCTCGCCTCAAAGCTTGACCTGGTACAGGAGATGGATCTGGCAGGGATTGCCATCTGGCAACTGGGCTATGAGAAGCCGGAATATTGGGACGTTATTCGCAGCCAGTTAGTGGAAGACCCGGTGCAGATCCAGCGGGAAATAAACCAGTGGTTGCCGGAGCATTAAACGTATGCATAAAGCATTTAGCAGTCGCCCGGCCGAGGGAGGAACGCCGTTGACGGTACCGCCCGGTCGGCAAGATAGTTCCAATGGTGCGCCGGAGGCCGGTGTCCGAGCCAATACCGTTGAGGCGAATCGGCTCTACCAGCGCGGCGTTGCCGCCGCGCGGGGTGGGCAGCGCCGCATTGCCGCCGGGTTCCTGACACGCTCGGTGCAACTGGACCCGCGCAATGAGCGGGCCTGGCTCTGGTTGAGCGGTGTGCTGGATGATCCGCACCAGATTGCCTTCTGCCTGCGCGCTGTGCTCAAGCTTAATCCCGCCAATGAGCGGGCGCAGAAGGGGTTGCGCTGGCTGGAGGAACGGCAACTGCTGCAGGGCCAACCCAGGCCCTCGCCTGTCTTGAATGTGCAGCTTGATGAGCCGTTGCCGCAGCGGGAAGCCCGTGAACACACTGAGTCCTGGTGGGTCAACTGGCGGCGCACCCGGCGCGATATGCGGCGGGTACAGTTGCTCTTCTGGAGTGTGCCGCTGATCCTGTTGAGCCTGGCCCTGGTGCTGCACCAGTCTTTTGGCACGGCAGTGGAACAGAGCAATAACCCACCGCCGGTGCCTGCCGAAATTTCGTCGGCAGTCATGCCCGAAGTCAGCGTAGAGAATAGCGTGGTGCCGATCCTGGAGTCGGAGATGGCGTCGGTGCGCCAGGGGAAGTTGATCAGCTACTTCGAAGTGATGGATGCCATGCGGCAGCAATTGCGCAATGCCGTGGATAGCTACCGCAATGCGACCTCCCGGCCCGGCGGAACCTCGGTTGGGCATGCCTCCGCTGCGCAGCGTCTGCGCGATCAGGTGGAGCAGATCCATACCAGCATGAAAGCCGTGACGCCCCCGGCGGAGGTGGAACAGGCCCATGCGTCCTATCTGCGCGGGTTAGAGGTGGAAATGGACTCGCTCAACGAGTTGCTCGAGTTTTATAGTAGCTATGAGGTTGAGCGCGCAAATCGGGCGGCCCTCGGGTTCCAGGAGGCGAGTGGGTATATCAACCGTGCCCGCGCTGAGTTTGACCGCTATGCGCAACAGAGCGGTCTGCTCAACACGGTTCCCGCGCATATGCCCCGTTAGTACGAAACGCTGAGGGGATAGACAGGCATCTCGGCAAAAACCACCTGATCGCGCCCCCCGGCTTTGGCCCGGTAGAGGGCGCTGTCCGCGGCCTTCAGCACCTCATCACCGGTTGCGCCATGGATGGGGAAGACGGCAACCCCCAGCGACACGGTGACGCTGCCGAGCATCTGTCCGGCATGCGGTACCTGCATCTGCTTCATGCTTGTGCGTACCTGTTCGGCGCGGCGGTGCGTATCTTCCAGTGATGACCCCGGTCGAATCAGGACAAACTCTTCTCCTCCATACCGACAGACAATGTCTTCGCTGCGTGTCTCAAACTGGAGAAACTCTGCCACACTGCGCAAGAGTGTATCACCGCCATCATGCCCGTAGGTGTCATTAAACTGTTTAAAGCGGTCGATATCGAGCATCACCACGCCAACCGGGTGTTCGGCTCGCTCGGCCCGGCGCAGTTCGCGCTCCAGCGTCTCGTCCAGGTAGCGTCGGTTGAACAGCCCGGTCAACGGATCGCGGATCGACTGCTGGCGTAGCGTGACCCGCAGACGCACATTTGACAGGGCCAGCGCGACCTGTTTCGCCAGCGCTACGGCCAGATGTTGTTTGGCTTCGCTGGTGCGCCGGTTAAGCCCGGCTTCACGCCCGGCAACTGGTGGCGCAATCTGGAGATGCAGCACGCCCAGCGTTTCGCCCTGGGCCGTCAGGGGCACACAGATGGAAGACCGACCGACCATTGCATGCACATGCGCACACCTGATATCCGTGAGCGGATCACCCACCACATGCACCCGTCCCAGGCGGAGCGCCCAGCACTCCTCGGTGGTAAACTCGCGCGTATCCATTGGCAACTCACCCCACACTACAACCGGCTCAATTGAGCGCTGGTTTGTTCGGCGCACCCCCAGCATGCCCGAGTCGCCCGGAAACAACCGCCGCGCAAAGCGGACAATCACCCCGTAGGCCTCCTCAACCGAGGTGCAGATCTGCAGTACTTCGCTCAGTTCGCTGAGAATCGTGATTTCGTGGGTGCGCTGCTCCAACTCCGCTACCCAGGTCGTCAGGCTGGCGTTGGTGTGCCGTAGTTCCGCCTCAACGCGCTTCATTTCCGTAATATCGCGCGCAATGGCCGTTATGCTCGTCATCTCGCCCTCCGCGTTATAGTGCGGATTGATAGTCCAGAGCATGGAGTAGATGTCCCCGGTCTGACTGAGCAGTCGATTCTCGAAGGTCACGCTGGTGACGCCATTCTGGATCCAGGTCATAAAGGCCATCTTGGTGCGCACGCGATCATCGGGATGGACGAAATCGAATGCCGACCGGCCCAGGCATTCCTCCGGTGGTAGACCGTAGAAGCGTTCGGTGTTGTGATTAACATAGATAAAATACCCGTCGGCATTTATCTGGATAATCAGGTCATCGGTGCCTTCAACCACGGCGCGGTAGCACTCCTCTTTCATCCGCAACGCTTCTTCGACCCGGACCTGCTCGGTAATATCCCGGTTACTGGCACGCTGCCCCAGTCGCCGGCCCTCCCGGTCATACACCGGCTGGCAGGCATGCCCAATCCAGCGTTCTTCACCATCGCGGGTTGTAATGCGAAATCGGCTGGAAAAGGCTCCGGTACACTGCTGCTCGTCGTGCAGATGTTCCGCCACCCGTTGCCGGTCATCCGAATGGATAATCCTTGCCAGCCAACCCGGATCGGCCTGAAATACCTCCGGCGCGTAGCCGGTAATGCGTTCACAGGACGGTGAGACATACAGATAGCGCCCATCTAACCCAACCCAGTATTCCCAATCGTAGGTAAAATCGGCAATCATGCGAAAGCGCGCTTCACTCACACGTAACTCCTGTTCCATATGCTTCAGATGGCTGATATCCGAGAGCACACAGACAATTCCGGACTGGTCGGCGGGCTGATCCGGCAGCAACACCCCGGAGAAGACCACCGGCAGTACTGCGCCCTCCCGCGTGCGGCAGACCTGTTCAACCTCGCTGATAGAACCATTATGCATGATGCTTGGGAGTATATCGCAATGAAACTGTGATGGGCTATTCGCAAAGAGCAGCGTTACTTCCTGCCCAATCAGGTCAGCCTCACGGTAGCCGGTTTGTTGACATAACGCCGGGTTGACCTGCCGAATGGTCCCCTGGGTTGTGATTAATGCAACGCCCTCAGTTATTGACCAGAGCATATCGTGGGTTGCCGGCTCCGGCACGGGCGCAAAAATCCGGCTACGGATGGTAGTATAGAACAGTATACTTCCACCGCTAACGGCTGCCAACGCCGAAATCCCCATAACTGGAAGTCGTGTGCCGGCCAGGAGCAGCAGAAAGAGAAGCGCCTCGATCATGGCCGGGACAACCAACCCGGCCAGCAGTACCTGTCGCCGGCGCCGGGTGCGGAGATCGGCTAACCTGAATGGAGCCGTGATGAACCGTACCGTCCAGATCAGCGTCAGCAGCAGCAGCCAGACCAGGCCAATGCTACCGAACCGAAACAGTCCGGACGGGGCAAAAGTCCAGATGTTCCAGGTGCTCCGTACCGGCATGCCAAGCAGGCTCACAAAGGGGTGGAGTAGCGCCAGGAGCAGCGCTGAGCCATACACCACCGCCAGGATCGGATAGGTAAAGCGCATGTGCAGATTAGCCCACTGCCATGCCAGATGAAATCCGACGGCCGTTGTGGGAAAGAGCAGTAGCAACCAGCCACTCCAGAAGGCTGCGGCTTCAATCGTCTGCGCGGCCTGAAACTGGAACACGACAAAGAAAACCAGTCCCATGCCCAGACAGTACGCTGCCACCAGATAGGTGCGCTGTTGGGGCACAGCCTGATCATAGATAAGGTTCGCCAGCGACAGATAGAGAGCGGCAGCCACCAGCGGTATGACTGTAAGTAGATTCATGACCGTTCTTCATTGAACAGAACCCGGCACCTGGAAGCAACAGTCTGTCGGTTGTTAGAGGCACATAAAGGGGCAACGCACGCGTCGCCCCCTTTCTTCCAAACAACCACAGCCTGCCGGGAAGGACATCAGTGACCTTCCCGCGTGGTAAGATATACGTTTCATTCTCACGCGTTACGCGGTGGGTCTGTAACCTGGGCGTTTGCGTACGGTCGTGGCCGGATTCGCCTGCGGCAGCGTGATACGTTTTTCTTTTGTGTAAAAAATCACACAAAGTGTAACTTTTTTGCACAAAAAGATAGAATCTTCTGCCCTGCCGGAGGCGACATGCGCTGCCACGTCAGGAACCGCGTAACGCGTGTCATTCTAAGTTTACAGTATACCATG
>CAKZQX010000141.1 GCA_937141995.1 uncultured Chloroflexaceae bacterium
GACCAATCTTCTCCTGGATCTCCTTGAGCGACTCCGGGTTACGCAGCGTGGTGGTATCGCCCAGCGGCTCATCCAGCACCATACTGCGCAGGAAGCGGCGCATGTACTTCCCACTGCGCGTCTCGGGGAAGGCGCTGACCTCGATATAGTCTTCCGGTACCGCGACCACACCCTTCTCGTTGCGGACCAGATCATTCAGGCGGCGGCGATCTTCGCTGCTGAGTTTTTCCTCACCCTTGACCAGAATGAAGGCCAGCGGCGTCAGACCCTTCTCGCGGTGCGGCGCGCCGACCACGATACAGTTCCCCACCGGCGAGTCGGCGACCAGTTGCTTATCACGCAGGATCGCGCCCTCGATCTCCTCGGTCCCCATCCGGTGACCGCTCACGTTAATCACGTCGTCGCTACGACCATGCAGGGTAAAGCTGCCATCCGGGTACTTCATGGCAAAGTCACCCTGGACATAGCCCCATTCTTTGTTGGGGCCGCGCTTCCAGTAGGTCTTCACAAAGCGCTCGGCATCGCCCTTCCAGTCGGTGTTAAAGCTGTCGCCATCCAGACTGAAGCTCGCCTCATCACCCCAGATCGTGCGCGCCAGGTAGGGGTAGGGCAGGGAGATCACAATCTCGCCGCGCTCCTCCAGGTCGGCCACGCGGTAACTGGTCGGCACACCCTCGGCGTTGACCTCAGCGGCGACCCAGACATCACCAAGTACCCAGGGTAGCGGGTAGGTATGGGCATCGGGGCGCAGCGGATAGTCATCATTGCCGAAGAAGTGGGTCCAGACGATCCCGCCATGCTCGGTGGCCCAGTAGGAGTTGATATACTGCGGCGTCATCAGTTCCATCCCGAACTCCTGCACGGACGGGTTGACCGGCTCGGCACAGAAGGTGGCAACGCGCAGCGAACTCATATCATACTGCTCAACGTCGGCGCGATTCTGCGGGTCGGTCATTACCGACTTGAGGAACGTGACGCCCGCCTTGAAGATCTGCACGCCGTAGCGCTCAATAATGCTGGAGAAGCGCCCGGCACTGGGGAAGACCGGCGAGCCTTCGGTAATCACGCCAACACAGCGGCTGGCAAGCGAGGCGGTGAGCATGTAACTCTGGCCGGTAATCCAGCCCGGATCGGCCACTACAAACATCACATCGCCCGGCTCAAAATCAAAGCTCACCCGCATCGTGTGAACGAGCCCGGCCACATAGCCACCGTGGACATGCACCACACCCTTGGGCTTGCCGGTACTCCCGCTGGTGTAGATGATAAACATCGGGAACTCAGCATCAACCGGATCACACTTGCTGGTGGCATAGACCGCCTTGAGGAACTGGTCGGTCGGTAGAGCCAGCAGTTCTTGCTCACTCTGCACCTTAACGCCGGCCTTCTGCGCATTCGCCAGCACCGTCTCGGTGGCGGTGGTGATCAACTCGTGGCTCCAGCGGTCACGCTCGGACCGCCAGAGGATATCGTGCCCGGTGTGGCGCACCACCACAACCGCCTCAACCCGGGGGGGGGAGGCGACCAGCGCCTGGGCAATTGAGGTACGTACATGCGACTGGGTAGCCGCGTCGAGCGTGAACATCTGATCCAGTGCGCGCCCCACGCCGCGCATCACATCACTGCGCTCGATAGTAATTTCGCCGGCAATCGCATCTTTCACACTGTTGAAGAGCAGATCGCGCTGCTCCACATCAAGTTCAGTCTGCAACTTCTCCAGTGTCTGGCGCACAATTTCCTGGGCTGTTTCAATGGGAATAAATTTATCAAGGGCAGGATCGGTGTAGATCTCTTTAAACTCCACAACCTGCGCATTGCGATAGCCACCATCGCTGGTGATAATCACCTTGGCACCCGCATTGTGGATACGATCACTGAGGGTTTTGTCGCTAAAGCCACCAAACACCGCGGTGTAAATAATACCCAACCGCTTGGCGGCCTCGGTGTAGTAGATCTGCTCCATGATGTTGGGCATATTGATCGCAATGCGATCGCCCCGCTTCAGGCCAAGATCTACCAGCACCTGCGTCGCCTTGACGACCTCCAACAGCAACCGCTTGCGCGTGACCGCAAAACTCACTACCGGACCGCCACGTCCATCATTCAGCGAGGAGTCCCAGCGGTCGCCCTCAAAGTGGTAGGCCACTTCATCGCCATAGCCCATCATCACATGGCGATCGACCTCGTTAAAGCAGGCATTGGTCAACCCGCCTTCAAACCAGTGGTAAAACGGCGGATCGTCGTCGTTCAACGCCCGCTTCCAGGGCTCGTGACCGGCACCGTAAGAAACCTCGACTTCCGCGCCGGTATCGGCATGCAAGCCCGTCCAGCGATCCTGGTTTTCGTCCCAGGTGATCCAGGCGTTCAACTTCGAGTCATACCAATGAATGGCACTACGCGCAATTTTTCCGTGAAACGCGCCAGGATTATCCAGAACTGCTTTGCGTTGGGCCTCCCAATCAGCGCGGGTAAGAACGGGATTACTGCGGGGTTGACGCCGGGCAGGATGCGCAACTGTGCTCTCGATCATACTCTAACCTCCTGCTCCTTTCGCATGAGTTGTCATTGCTCTCTGCTCACATACTGGGCAACGTAGCATGCCAAGAACCAATAGACTGCACGCCTGCCGTCGCCCCTCACTTGACTGACTGTTGAAGTCAACTCGAGTTGTGACAGGTAGAACATACCGTGGGGGATGACCATAGGATAACGGAGACTGCGCATGATGTCAAGGTGAAAAGCGGATAGTTGAACAGGTTTTGTCCGCCTACCCGGTCGGGTAGGCGCTGCCCAACCGGGTAGGGACGTGGTGCTGTTGCCGGGTTGTGGTATTATTCGCAGAGACTGTCTGAAAAACGTTCCATATGGGCCGAATATCAACAGAGCACCCGTTCTCGTAGGTCACGCTTCCAGCGTGATAGTATGAGAGTTACATTGGAAGAACGTTGAGCAAATGACCCGAATGTGTCATCCGGGAGTCCCGGCTTTAGCCGGTGGGATGCTTGCCGGGGCCGCGCCATACTGAAGGGAACGCCTGATCTGGCTGATGAAGTTTGAAAATATAGTCCGGATATGTGACGTACTGGAGTCCCGGCTTTAGCCGGTGGGATGCTTACCGGGGCCGCGGTATACTGCCAGGTAAGCCTGGTCCGGCTGAAGCCGGGACTCCTGAGTGGCGATATCCGGATGAAACATTCAACGTTCATCAGGCGGGGAGCGCATCCCGAAGAACCAGTTCACAATCACTGTAGGATTGCTATATGACCCATGCTCCGTTTATCCGGCGCGGTCGCCGCGTCGCTATTCGCCATCCACAGCCCGAGGATGCCGATGAGTTGATCGCGCTGCACCAGGCAAGCCGGGCGCTGCATCACCCCTGGGTTGCGCCGCCGCTAACCCCTGACCAGGTTGCTACCTACCTGGAACGCTGCCGGCGCGATGATACAGTCTGTTTTCTAGTCTGCCGGTTGCATGATCAGCGCATTATTGGCGCAGTCAACCTTAGCCAGATCTTCTATGGTCACTTCCAGAGTGCCTACATGGGCTACTACCTTGGCGCGGGGCACACCGGCTCCGGCTACATGACCGAGGCCATCGCGCTGGTTCTGGATCACGCCTTCGACACGCTGGGTCTGCACCGCATTGAAGCCAATATCCAGCCGGCGAATCACACATCGTCGGCGGTTGTGCAGCGCCTGGGCTTCACCCAGGAGGGCTACTCGCGGCGCTACCTGAAGATTAACGATGTCTGGTGTGATCATACGCGCTGGGCCATGCTTGCCGAGGACTGGTCCAACCTTCGCGCACAGCAGTAACCTGGCCTTTCTGGGCCGATTTCCACACCTTCACCTCTGGTGTCACGCCGGAAGCGTCCCTTACGGCGGCTGAACGGTGCATTGAATGCACTCTACGGCGGCTCAGTCCTCAGTCCTCAGTCCTCAGTTCTTAGAGACTGTCTGAAAAGGTGGTTTGCGTCGGTCTCACGGCATGCGGGGTGCCCTGCG
>CAKZQX010000142.1 GCA_937141995.1 uncultured Chloroflexaceae bacterium
CGGTGAGTTCTTCGTGGCCGGATCCCGGTCGTGAGGCCGACATCGGTCCCTACCATGTCTGGATGGATGACACCAAAACGGTGCATGTGGCCGACCAGCGCATTGCCAACGAGGAAGAGCGCATGGCCCAGGCGCGCACCTACACGCTGACCCAGGCATTTACGTTTGGTGGCGGCCTCATTCTAGATGATCCCGAAACCTTCTGCTCCGCCGAGCAGATGACCGAACAGGACCGCGCCGTAGCGCTCTGGGCCGGCGCCTATCTTCTGATTGAAGGTTCACGGTTTATGATGATGGGGGGATAGGGCGGACGCTGTGGAGATGGAGAGACGAAAGATCTTTCGCCCCTCCATCTCCACAGCGTCCTTCCAAAAAACGCGTATGCTACAGATCCGGCGTCACCCGCAGCACCGACTCGGGGAGTGGCGGATCTTTACTGAACAGACGCTCGTCTTCGTCGCCCCATGTTTTAAGATGTTCGTATAGTGCCTCAAGCCGGTTACAGGCTTCTTCAATATCATCAGCGTCCAGGGGATAGGGGGCTTCGTTATTGGCATGTAGCATCTGTGCATACAAGGCCATGGCATGCGTTGCCGTCTCGACGACTGCTTTGGCACTGGACAACTCCGCCGCCTGCGCCTCCTCCGGCACCGCGCGCTCAGACACCGCGTTATTCGTCATAACCGCCTGGCCGGGTGGAGCAGCGAGCCGGTCGCGCATCCGTTTGATCTGCTGTTCCAGTTCAGCCATCAGCACCCGGAAGCGAATCCAGCGGTGCGCCGCAAAATCAAACTCATCGATCAGAATACCGGCAGCATCACGGCCTTTCCGGTCGATATCTTTGATCGTTGCCGGCGGCATGTTCAAATTGACTCCACCCTCACCCTTGTCGGCATCCAGCCGAACATGGACAATACGCTCGCGATAGCCGGGCAGCATCGCCTGCGTGTTATCCCGATAGTCCTGCATCGTCACGCGTATCGCGTTGATGATGCCACCCAGGCTGGTGATGTCCTGCCACACCGGCGCAATTTCCTCAGTCGGGCGCAGCAGAAAGACATCCCGGCCCTCCTGGGACAACTCTTTCAATACCTGCTCACCCTCGGGCGTTGCGCTCCGCGTTGCGGCACCCAGGACGGTCCTCGCCGGTTCCACCTGTGCGCCGGGAACCAGGTTCAGCACACTGATTGATGGGGGATGCGTCTCAGCGCCACCCATCCGCTCGGCCAGTTGTCCCAGTGCCTGCTCCACCCGATTTGGCGCTCTGTCCGGCTGTGGTCGCACAAATGCTTCCTTGGGATTCGGCGTAAGGTTGACCGCAAAAGTCGGCCAGCGGGGTATCCAGGCATCAAAGAAGTGTATCGGGAAGTTACTGGCGACCCCCCCATCGATAAACCAGTGGCGCTGCAGATCGGCCTGGGTCAGATTGTACACGGTATCGGCAGTACCATTTTGCTGCTTAAACGCGCTTATACTGATGGTCCAGAGCGGCACTGCGCTAAACAAGAGCGGAAAGCTCAGACTCATCCGCATCGCAACGAGCACCGGAAGCGCATCACCCGGCGGCAGAAAATAAAAGCCTTTCCCCGCGCCCAACTGCTTATTCAGTTCGGCGAGGGAAACCCGGATCGTTCCATCAACTGCACTCCCATCGAGGCGGCCCAGCGCTACCGGCTGATCATGCGGCAGCCATTCCCGACTCCTCAGCAGATCATGGCAACGGGACTGCGCCGGGATATGGCCCTTCATATATTGCACCACATCCTCTGGAAAGAGGCGTAGCATTTCATCTTCTTTGAACAGAAACCCGGTAACTCGGAAGGGCAGGATGTAGGGCTGGTTATGGCTCAAGTTGGATGTTACCATCTGCACATTGATCGGCTGCTCTGTGCCACATACTTTGCGCTCGGTCAGTTCCGCAAAGGTAAGCGGACCATCCGCCACATCACGACCAGCGATGATATTCAGGGTTTCGTGCATCCAGTCGATCAACCCATCCGTTCTTCCCGGCATGGTGCGACCCGTGCAGATACCATGGAAATTTCGGCGCACCGGAAACTGAAGAATGTAGTACATATGCCCGATACCTGCCACGAACGCCGTCACCCAACCCAGAAAGAGCCCGCCCAATCCCCGTATCCAGATCGGCAACCCGGCATTCAGCAACAACCACCAGACCAGCACCCCGACAATCAAAACAGGCAGGAAGAACCAGCGATCATAGCGCGCAAACGCCCATGTCAGTCGAGGCAAAAAGGAAAGATAACCGGGAAACAGGGGTCGGGAAGGTTTCTCCGATGTCGCCGGCTTACTCGTAACAAAATCCAGCAGCGTGTGGAAAAGCGGCGCTACGTGCGGATCAGGTTGAAAGAGATTCAGGGCGAAGCCCTTGGTATCACGCACATGCGCCTGGCGGGCTTCCAGGCGGTTTTTGCTGGTACTGTCGGGATCAAAACTACCCTGTTCGCGCCCCAACTCGGCCGCCGCAGCCAGGGCCGCGCCAATTGCACCCGCCGATGTTCCGCCGATATTATGAAAGCGGTATTTCTGCGCCAATTCATGGATCAGCGGCGGATAGACGACCGCGCTGGCAATGCCACCCTTCAGCACCAGGTCACAGTCATCCTGCGGATTGCGGGGATCAAGCTTCTCGCATGTACCGGTCATGTGCGCCGTCCTTTCATGGGCCTATGTAGTACTCTCGTTTAGCTATGTTAACGCATCATCCGGATAATTTTACACACCTTTAGATAGAACTTGGTTGCAAAAGTGGCGACCGCATGTCCGCACAGTTGCTCCAACAAAATCCTCCCTGCCCATCTCCGGAACATAATCCGGCAGAACAGGGAGGCAGCGGCAGTAGCCGGTTTAGATGAACTATGAACCCAACACTTCGGTCAGCGGACGAACGGCAATACCCAGTTCGGCAAAACGCTTGAGCACATCCGGCAGCGCATCAACCGTCGTGGTGCGATTGCAGCAGTGAGCCAGAATAATTGCGCCATAGAGATCTTCGAGATTCGCTGCGCCGGTCATCTGCTCCTGCACATAGAGCAGGGTTTTCTCGGCTCCTGCTGCATCGCCGCTGTCAATAGACCAGTAAACAGGCAGATAACCCTGCTCCGTTACTGCCCGCAACACACGGTCATCATAGCTACCATAGGGCGGGCGAAAATAGGGCCGCGTAGTCGAACCGGCGATCTCCTGCACCAGACGCTCGGTTTCGGCCAACTCCTGCGCAATCTGCTCGTCGGTCAGGGTCAGAAAGTCGGCATGCGAGAGCGAATGATTCGCCAGTTCATGCCCGTCGGCGATAATCTGGCGGGCCAGGTCAGGATGCTGCTCAACCCATGTTCCGAGCACAAAGATAGTAATACGCGCATCATGCGCACGCAAGACTTCCAACATCTGCACAACCGGCGCGTCACCTGTTTCCAGGTCAATCGTCAGCGCCACCGCCGGCTGATCGGTGCGACCCTGCTTGACCAGTAGCGGGTTCGCCGGCAGCAGATCGCGCATCCCGCTGAGGTGCGGCACAATTAACGGACGTCCAGGTTGAGGATCACCCTCCAATTGGTTGTACTGGCGGATCAGCGCTGCATCACTGCCGCCCAACCCGGCAATCAGGCGCAGGGTATCGTCGGGAGCAACCGTGTAGGCGCGATAGCCATCGACCGGCGGGCGCAGATCGGGCAGAAGATCCAGCGGCACAGTGGGAAATGTAGCGGTCTCAACCCATAACGACCCGTGATCGGGGAATTCAACCTGCACCCAGCCTTCACCATAACGCGCCAGCGGTTGATAAATGGTCTTGGCGGCAACCACGCCGAACAGCGCGCCGTCGGGAGCATACCAGGCAACGATGGGTTCCTCCAGATAGGGCTGCAGCGTCTCCGACTTGACAGTGTAGGTGCTACCGGGAGCAATCGTCCGCGCCACCAGCAACATGAGGAAAAACAGCAGCACCCCCAGCGCCATCACCTTGAGGCTCCAGATCGGACGAG
>CAKZQX010000143.1 GCA_937141995.1 uncultured Chloroflexaceae bacterium
CAACTGGAATACGCTGTCCATCACCGGTCAGACAGCAACCCTCGGCAAAGGTGATTTCGTCTGTGAACTGGTGTGGAAGATCATGAACGAGCGCCGGGTAGTGATCGGGTAATGCTTGCTCGCCCCGAAAGACCTGGTTGCCGATAAGGGTTTCACAGGTGACGCGGTGCAGCCGGCAGGCCGCCGGGTTGACATCCAGGATCGTACCGTCAAGGTCTTCCACAAAGATGGCATCAGGCGACTCCTCAAATAGTGTACGAAAGCGCTGCTCGCTGGCACGCAGCACGGTATCCGCCTGCCGGCGCGCGCTGATATCCCGAAAATAGACCGAAAGGCCATCCCGCGAAGGATAGGCATGCACTTCAAACCAGATTGCCAGCGGCGCATAGTATTCCTCGAAGGTAACGGCTGTCTGCTCGTTCATGGCCCGGTGGTACTGCGTAAAGAAGGTGGTGTCGATTGCTTCCGCAAATATGTCCCAGATACACTGGCCCAGCAGTTTCGCAGGTTGATATTGCAGCAGGTGGGCGGCCTGCCGGTTGACATAGGTAAAGCGATACGCATGATCCAGGGCAAAGAAGGCATCGGAAATGCTCTCCAGAATATTATGAATACGCTGGTGCGACTCTTGCAACGCCTCTTCGATCCGTTTCCGGTCGGTGATATCCCGCCCTACTGCGACAATGCCGGTAATCGCGCCACTGTCCGTGGTGATGGGGGAGAGCGAGATATGGAGCAGGAGCAGTTCTTCCGCAACGGGGAGGGTCCACTCGTAGGTGACATGCTCACCGGCCAGCGCGCGGGCATTGGCGGCCTCGTGGAGCGCTGCCGCTTCGTCGCCCAGGACTTCGCGCAGCGTTTTGCCCCGCAGTTCTTTGCTGCTAAACCCCAGTTGTTCAATCTGGCGACCAAAGATGTGCATATAGCGCTGCTCCCGGTCCAGCAGGCAGACAATATCATTCATCGACTCGACCAGGGTGCGGAAGAGTTTCTCACTGGACTGGAGTGCCGCCTGCGCCTGAATATAATCGGTGACATCGCGGAGAATAGTTCCGGCCATAAAGCCGGCTTCACTATGGATGGGAAAACCCCGTGTCTGAACCACCCGGTGCGTCCCGTCCGGATGTTGCACGGTATGTTCCTGCGTTTCTCCCAGCCAGACTGCCTGGCCGGTTCGGAAGAACTCCTGAAAGGCATGCCGGGTAAACGCGTAGGCTTCCGGCGTTTTGCGCTCGGTTGGAGCCATCTGGTGCAGAAGATCCCACAGGGGCCGACCAAGCGCATCCGGGGCCGCGATACCGCTGACCTGTGCCATGCTCTGATTCCATTCCACAATATTGCCCTGTTCATCGCACAGCACAATGCCGTCAATCGATTGCTCAACAAAGCTGCGGAACTTCTGCTCACTGGCGCGGAGCGTTTCCTCCATCTGCTTGCGTTCGGTAATATCGACAATGGTGGCAACCAGGCCGCGTACATCGCCGTGGGCCGCATAAATGGGGGCGCAGGTCAGCAGGGCAGGAAAGGTCGAGGTATCCCGCCGCAAGATATCGAGCTCGCCAGACCAGCCGGCACCTTGCAGCACCTGGGTTATGATGGCGGCGGCGTGGGCGCGGGTTTCGGGGGTCGGGCCAAGTTCAAATCCGGAGGTGCCCAGGACTTCGCCGGCGGACCAGCCCAGCAGATCTTCAGCAAAATGATTCCAGTAGATGACTGTGCCGTCGGTATCAATTGCTAAAATTGCCTGGTCAACCAGGTTCAGCAGGTGCGCCTGGAAGTGAACCGACTCCTCGGCTTGCTTCTGCTCGGTGATATCCTGAGCTGCTCCCAGGATGCGCATCTCTGCCAATTCCGGGTCAAGCTCACGCCGTAGCCGGTTACGCAGCCGGCGAACCGTGCCCTGCCGGGTGATAATGCGAAACTCTTGCGTATCCACCTGACCATTGGTGAGTGCGGCGAGCCGCTGCCGGATCATCGGCCGATCATCCGGATGGACGATCTGTAGCCAGTCTGCCAGTTGCCGCAGTTCCTCCAACGTATAGCCCAGTGTGCGGGTAAACGTCTCGCTGATCCAGTCCAGAACCAACGTTCCGTCAACGGCAATATGCAGCGTGTAGATATAGTCCGACCCCAGTTCGGAGATGGTGCGGTAACGCGTCTCACTCTCTCGAAGCGCCGCCGTACGTGCCACGATCTGCGCTTCTAGCTCGTTATGCGCGGCGGCAATCCGCTGGGCATACTCTTCGGTGGTGCCCAGGCTCCGGCTGAGTTCCCGCAGCAGGTACGTTATGGGCATGATAACCGCGCCGATCAGCAGCAGGAATACCAGCATGCTGCTGAGCCAGGCCAGCGGTTTGGCGGCGTTGGCCTGAATTGTGGGCGCAACAACAATCTGTTCCGTCACCAGGAGGAGTGCCATGAGGGTCAGCGTCCCCATAACGATGGCAAGGACGCCAATGCTGCGGCGCACATCAAACAGCACTGCGGCCAGAGTAGTGCAGGCAAAGAACAAAATATATCCATCGCCGCTCAACCCGAAGGTCAGGCAATCAATCACGCCCAGGAGGTATAAGAATGTCAGCAGAATGCTTGCGCGGAGTGTGAACCCGATCCGCTCGACAAAGGTGATAACACCCAGCACCGCATAGGCTGATAAGTAGAACAACGCATTCGGAACGGCATGCCAGTGTTGTTCCGCCGGGAGATGTGACAGGATGCTCCAGATGCTGCTTATAACTGCCAGCAGGCCAAGCACAAACATACCGCGCAAAATACCATTGAGTACGCGCACACGCCACTCCTGGAGGATGGCATGCTCAAACACGGTTGTGCGGTGCAGCAGCAGGAGGGAAGGCATAAAATGTTTTCGCATAGGTTTCCCAATCGCTACACGTATTTCTCGGAAGGAATGTCAACGGAATGTCGTAGCAATCGGTCGGATTAGTATGTCCGATGATCTGACTATTCTGACATTTCCTGCGCTGCCAGACTCGTTTCCCCAATCGTACGATTCTGTTTCTTGTTCTGGCTTCATCTTCTAACAGTAGCACTTTGGTTAACAATGGTGAATAGGACAATTATACCGTGTGAATATAGGAACTCCGTGTAGGAAGCGCACAATTGTGGGTGAAGTATGCGCAACTGTTGCAGAAGTGGGGTGCAGCGGTTCATCCGCGCTACGCCGGATCGTTCCCGGCGGAAATCCGTGGTGCCACCGCCAACGCCTTTAGTTCGACGGCCAGCCCCGCAACCATGAGGTAGACCTCGTCGGCCTCACCTGCCAGGCGCTGGTTGAACCGGCCCAACCACTCCCGGAAGGTGCGGCTTAGTTCATCCGCCGGGACAATCCCCAGGCCGACCTCATTTGACACCACAATCAGTTCAACCGGCTGTTCGAGGTTGCGGTACCAGTCCAGCAGGGCAGTCAGTTCGGCCATCGCCGTATCCCAATCGGCATCCGCGGCCAGCAGCAGGTTGGTCACCCAGAGCGTCACGCAGTCCAGAATAACCACGGGGGCCGGTGTGGTTGTGCGCAATGCCTGGGCCGGCGCGCGGGGTGCCTCGAGCGTGCGCCAGTGGGCCGGCCGTTCGGCGCGGTGGTGTGCAATCCGGGTTGCCATGTCGCTATCGCCGGCCTCGGCGGTGGCAACAAAGAGCACGTCGGCGGCGCGGGAGGTGGCGCGGTGCAGGGCAAAGCTGCTCTTGCCGCTGCGCGCGCCACCCAGAATGAGCATCAGT
>CAKZQX010000144.1 GCA_937141995.1 uncultured Chloroflexaceae bacterium
TGCGGTTATTCGCTCCGACTCACGCGCATGTATTCAACTGTTTACCCAGATGTACCAACGCCTCCGCGTTGAAGCACCTTCCGCGCCCCTGCAGGCACCTGTCGAGTTTACCGTGTTGACCCGGCCCGAAGAACCCTGGGGCCGGCCGGTTATGATTCTGGACCGCGAGTTGGTGCCGCTGCACAGCCTTAGCTTACTCCAGGGCCATGTCTATGAACGCATTCTGCATGCGATCATGGCGCGTGTGCGGAGCCACTTCTTGATTCATGCCGGTGTGGTGGCTCATCAGGGGCAGGGGATTATCCTGGCAGGCGACTCGCTCCACGGCAAAACCACCTTGGCGCTGGAACTGGTACGGCGCGGCTTTACCCTGCTCTCCGATGAAATTGCTCCACTGGGTCGCCTGGATCGCCAGGTACATCCCTTCCCCCGTAGCCTGCGCATCCGCCCCGGCACGCTGGAGTTGACCGGATTTGCCGAAGCTGCCGCCAATGCAACTTCCTGGTTAGGGAAGCTGATCCTGGATATTGAGAAGATCAAGCCGGGTAGCCTGGGTCAGATTAGCCCGATTAATCATGTGATCATTCTGCGCGATCCGGTTGACATGACAAAATCTCCCGCTGACCTGGATCAGGAGTTCGGTGTGCGCGTAGATCGCGCCGACAAAGCACTGTTGTCGGCCATTCGTCATCTCAATGGGGTGCGTACAGTGCGAGTTAACCGCGAGTACAACTACCCGGTAATTCAGGTGTTCGCCACCCACAAAACCCGGGTACTCTCCCAGATCGAAGTACTTTGCCAGGAGCGCCAGGTCGAGGTACTACAGATCATCAAGCGCCCGCTAAACCGTCCCGACTTCACGCGGCCCGCGCGCCTGGAGCCACTGACACCCAGCCAGGGCGTGATGGAACTATTACAACGTTTTCTGGGGGGGCATCGCTCGGCGCTGCTCCAGGATGATTTTCGGGGCAGTTCGGCACGGCTCTTCCTGGAACTGGCAGCAACCGTCGGACAGGCGCGCTACCATTCGCTCGCGGTCGGTCCGCTCCACCAGATGGTGGACCTGATAGAGGGACTGGTTGATGGAACATAGTATAATGACGAGCAATGTTCAGCAGGCAAAGGAAATCTATTCAACATGCGGTTAACCCGTCTACTGATCAGCCTGGTTATCGTGGTGGTGGTGGTGGTGGCAGGCATCACTACGGTAACTTCAGGCAGCGCAGCCTCCCCCGGCAGCACGCTGCAGGTACTCTCCTCGGACAACCAATCCATCGAGCTTGCGCTAACGGTAGCCGGCTTCCAGCGCGAAACGGTGCCATACGCCGGGCAGCAGTATGACCGACTGACCGGCCCGGATATGGCGCAAACGGTTGCGCCGGGCATGCCACAGGTGCCCACGCGCGGCACGCTGATAGGCCTGGCCGCTGCCGAAGGCGTCAGGCTTGAGCTGCTGGATAGCCGGAGCGAGATCCTGCGTGGCTACCGGCTTGCGCCCGCGCCCGCACTCACCGATGAGTCAGACGCGCCGCAGCGCGCCCCGACCGAGGCAACCGACGCCTTCTACCCGGCGCTACCAGTCGAACTGGGGGAGGTCGGGTACATGCGCGATCAGGCGGTAGCGCAGGTGCAGTTCTACCCGGTGCAGTACAACCCGGTGACCGGGGCAGTGCGGCAGTATCGGCACATCCGGGTGCGGCTCACCTGGGACGCCGCGCCGGCAACGGCAACGGCAACGGCAACCGGCAATCCGCCCGCCTACGAAGCTCTGCTGCAAAACACGTTGCTGAATTATGCCGACCTGGAGCGGCCA
>CAKZQX010000145.1 GCA_937141995.1 uncultured Chloroflexaceae bacterium
AGTAGTTGACCATAGATTGCCTGTCGGGTTAGCGCATGCCGGAAGGCAAACTGGTCTGGGGACGCCTCGACGACCATCTGTGCGGTAATCAGTTCCTTAATCCGGCGCAACATTTCATACTCATCGATCCGGGCCAGCCGCTGGAGCAACTGAAAGTCGAAGCGTCGCCCGATTACGGCGGCCAGCGTCAGCAACTCCTGTGCTGCTGTGGTCAGCGCTCCCATCCGCTGCTGCACCGTGGCTTGCAGGCTGCGCGAGAGCTGTAGCTCTGCCAGGGGTTTGTAGTGCCAGGCATCATCGGTATAGAACAGATCCCCCGCCGCGATCAGTGATTTGAGCAACTCTTCCACATAGAAGGGATTGCCCTCGGAGAGATCATACATCCAGTCGAGAAACTCGCTGCGGACCGGGGTGCCATAGCCCAGGATTGCGACCAGCATCGCCGCTACTTCATTGCGCTGTAGGCGGGGCAGGGTCAGCTCCTGCGCCAGGCGCGTGCGGTCCAATTGGGCCAGCCACTGTTGCAGTGTGGGGGTAACTTCCTCGCTGCGGTATGTCCCCAGCAGCAGCAGCGGTTGGTTGGTCGCATAGCGCAGCAGATAAAGCAAAAAGTCCAGGCTGCTCTCATCGCACCAGTGCAGATCCTCGACAATCAGCAGCATCCCGGCCGGGGCATTCGCCGGCGCGGTGGGTGGCGTGAGGCAGTAGACCAGCGCATCAAACAGCCGGCGTTGCGCCGGTTCGCTCTCCGGCGGTGCGTCGGTGTAGGGGGTTGCCACGAGTGGCAGCAGCTCGGGCAGCAGCGGTGCCAGCTCGCGTACGAACGGCCCGACGGTGGCCGTGATTGCGGCGGGCGCATGCCCGGCGAAGCGCGCGCGCAGAATCTCCAGCAGCGGCGCGTAGGGGCATGTCCGATCCTGCGGAAAGCAGACGCCTTGCAGCACCTGCATGCCCCGCGCCGTGGCAAAGGTGCGGGCCTCGCTCACCAGGCGCGATTTACCGATCCCCGCCTCGCCGGAGATAAGCACCATCTGCCCGGTTGTGTGGCCCACCTCGGTGATCTGTTGCTGCAACGCCGCGACCATCGGGTCACGCCCGATGAGCAGGGAGCAGACAATCGGTTGGGTGAGACGCTCGTTCATGACGCCTCGTTTGTCTGGATCACAAAAACATATACCGCACACGGTACGAACTATGCCGGCCTGGTGCCGGACCATGCAGCGGTCATCGCCTGCGGCATCATGGTATTGTGTGATCTTTTCCACTCTGCCGGAGACGATAACTACGTATAAAAAAGTAGGGACTGCGTCACATGTATAAGCTGCGAAATATGTTAATTATAGCATATCAAATCTATTCTATGAAGTTATGCACACGGTGTGATCTGCGGATCTTTGGGCGCACCCGGCCGCGCCAACCGCCACCGACCGGTAGTGCGAACGATCCCGTTGACCACCATAATGCCTATGATAATCAGGAAACCTCCCAGGTAGGTCGTCCATGCCAGGCGTTCGTGTAGTACGACCACACCCAGAACGGTGGCAACCAGCGGCACCATGTAGGTGACCAGCGATAGATTGGTCGCGCTGGTCTGCTCCATCACCCGATAGAAGATGACATAGGTCAGCGCGGTACTCATAATTGCCAGAGTCAGGACTGCCCCCAGCGCCATCGCGGAAGGAGTTGCTATCGTGTAGGGTCGTTCCACGATCAGCGACAGCGGTAAGAGGTAGAGAGTGGACATTGTCAGTTGGCCGGTTGGTCCTACCAGCGGCGGCAAACCCACCAGATATTTGCGGCCATACACGAGGCCAATACTCTGGCTGGCTGCTGCCACCACCGTTGCCATCAGTCCCCAGGTGGTTGCCTGCATGCCACTCAGC
>CAKZQX010000146.1 GCA_937141995.1 uncultured Chloroflexaceae bacterium
AGGTGTTTGACCGCGTGCTGAGTACGACCTCGCCGGGGCTGCTGCTGAAGCTGGGAGGCTATGGCTTGCTGCGGATTATGCTGCCCACGCTGCCCGAGGCGGCGCGGCAGTATGGCTGGATCTTGCTGGCGCTGGCGCTGGTTTCGCTGGTCTATGGCGCGCTGGCGGCGCTGGGGCAGGACGATCTGAAGCGGTTGGTCGCTTTTACCTCGATCAACCATATGGGCTACGTGATGCTGGGCAGCGCAGTCTGGGCCCTCTCCGACAATCCGGCGGTGCGGCAACTGGCCCTGAATGGCGCGCTCTTCCAGATGGTCAGCCATGGCCTGCTGACCGGCGGGATGTTCTTCCTGGTCGGGATGTTGCAACACCGGGCGGGTACCCGGTCAATGGAGCGTTTCGGCGGGTTGCTGGGGCGGGTGCCGCTCTACAGCGGGTTGCTGGGGCTGCTGGCCTTTGGTTCGCTGGGGCTGCCGGGCATGTCCGGCTTTATTGCCGAGTTTCAGGTGCTGGGCGCGACGCTGGGGGTGAGTGTCTGGGCTGCCGCGATTGCCCTGCTGGGCCTGATTGTCACCACCGGATTGTATATTCGCATGCTGATCCTGGTAGTGATGGGTGCGCCGCCGGAGAATATGCCCCCGGTGGCACCGCTGACCACGCGGGAACTGGTGACGGTGGTGCCGCTAGCGGTATTGACGCTGCTGATTGGCATCCTGCCGGGACTGGTTATTCAGATGATTGATAGCACCACGCAGGCGCTGGCGCGGATCGGGGGGTAGCCATGGAGTGCCTCGATCTCTATGCGATCGTACCGGAAATGGTGCTGGCGGGACTGGCGATCATCCTGGTGCCCATCGCCGGGTTTGTGCGTGGGCGCTGGCTGCATCTGCCGGCATACCTGGCGGTGTCCGGCCTGATTGCCGCACTGATCATGACGGCGCGCATGCTGCCCTGGCAGCCGACGGCGGTGTTCTGTGACACCTACGCCGTGGATGGGTTTGCCAATGTCTTCAAGCTGCTGATCCAACTGGGCGCATTAATTTCCCTGCTGTTGATCGCGGGCTATTTTCGGCATCGACCGGAGGTGGCGCATGCGCCCGTGGCCGTGATCTTCACCACGCTGGGAGGCGTGGGTCTGGCCTCAAGCCTGGATCTGGGGCTGATCGTGCTCTTCCTGCAGATGCTCAGTCTGGCGTCATATCTGCTGGTGGCCCTGGTGCGTAGCGATCAGGCGGGGAATGAGGCGACGATCAAATATTTCATCTATGCGGCGGTGGCGCTGGCGATTATGGCCTATGGGCTGACTTTCTTCTATGGCATGACGGGCAGCCTGGAGTTGCGCGCCATTGGGCAGGCGCTAACGACGGCTGACCCGGTCTGGGTGGCACTGGCGGCCGGGCTGATCCTGGTGGGCTATGCATTTGAGGCGACGCTGGTGCCGTTTCACTTCTGGGCCCCGGATGTCTACGCGGGCGCAACCGCGCCGATCACCGGGTTTCTCTCGGTGGTGCCCAAGATCGCCGGGTTTGCCGGACTGGCCCGCTTTATCCTGTCAACACTGCCGGAGGGAATGATGGCCTGGCCGCTGCTGGTAGCGCTGCTGGCCGTGGCAACTATGACGCTGGGCAATCTGGTTGCGCTACGCCAGACCCACCTGAAGCGACTGCTGGCCTATTCGAGCATTGCGCAGGCCGGCTATGTGCTGATTGCCGTGGCGGTGGCCGGGCAGGTTGAAGGGGCGCTCAATGCCGTCGGCTACTATCTGGCGGCTTACCTCTTTATGAACCTGGGCGCGTTTGCAGTGGTGGCCCAACTGGAGCGGGCGACCGGGAGTGATGCCATTGCCGCGCTACGCGGAATGGGGTGGCGCATGCCGGGCGCGGCGGCGGCGCTGACGCTCTCGCTGCTCTCGCTGGCGGGGATACCGCCGCTGGCCGGGTTTGCCGGGAAGATCTTCCTGCTGGCGGCGGTCCTGGAGGGCGGGATGCTCTGGCTGGCAGTGATTGCGGCGATCAATATGGCGCTGGCGCTCTACTACTATGTGGCAGTGATTGCCGAGATGTACCTGGCGCAGCCGACGCACCGGGTGACACTGGCCCGGGGCAGCGGCTACACGCTGGCGGTCGGGCTGAGTCTGCTGGGGACGTTTGCGCTGGGTATCTTGCCCGCGTTCGGCCTGGAGATCACGCAGCGGGTAGCGCAGTTGTTGCAGTGATGCTAAAGAACCAAGAACTTAAGAACCAAGAACTTAAGAACTCAAGAACACAAGAACTTAAGAACTCAAGAACTAAGAACTAAGAACTAAGAACTAAGAACTAAGAACTAAGAACTAAGAACTAAGAAATTATCCGTTTAATCATTGGAATATGTTAGTCATTCTCGGGTTCTCAGTTCTCAGTTCTCAGTTCTTTGTTCTTTCTATCTCAGTTCTTCCGAACGAAGTAGTCGGCGGATGGGCAGACCGAGACGCTATCGGCGGTGCGGACCTCGGCGCTAAACTCGACGGTGTCACCCACGGTGATCCCAGTATCAATATCGCCCTGACATGGAACCGGCGTCATCCCCGCGGACCAGATGACGTTATACTCGCCCTGGCCCGTATCGACAACATAGGCGCAAATTCCATCAAACGCACAATCGTCAACCGTATCGACCACTGTCCCCTGCATCTGCACCGCTTCGCCGACGGTCAATTCCACCGGTTCGGCATTCCCCGCCGGTCCACAGGCTCCCAGGAGCAGTGCCAGGAAGCTGATCATAAACATGCGTGTGAAGATACTATTCACTCGAATATCCTTTCTGAAATCTATCTGTGCGATATAGCCGTCCTGACGTCGTTGTGCATGTAACGTAGTGTCGTCTGATGAACGTGGCATGTTTCATCCGGACATCGCTGTGCTGGAGTCCCGGCTTCAGCCGGATCAGACGTTCCCGGCAGTAGGCCACTGTCCCGGCAGGCATCCCACCGGCTCAAGCCGGGACTCCCGGGTATGCATATCCGGGCTATTTGTTCAACGTTCATCAGGCGGATCAGGCGTTCCCTTCCGGATGCCGCAGCCCCGGCAGGCATCCCACCGGCTGATGAACGTGGCATGTTTCATCCGGACATCGCTGTGCTGGAGTCCCGGCTTCAGCCGGATCAGACGTTCCCGGCAGTAGGCCACTGTCCCGGCAGGCATCCCACCGGCTCAAGCCGGGACTCCCGGGTATGCATATCCGGGCTATTTGTTCAAACGTCAGCATGCTGTTACAACCAGTGTAGGATTGCTATACATGGGCGCTTCGGCTGTCCCGGCAGTGCCGGGGAGCAATCGGGCACTATGGGGGAGACGTGCGAAGCGAGGAGAAAGTTCCCGACAGGGTGGGGACGCGCCACCTTGCTGATCTGTACTATTTCCGCTATGATCTATCGGTAATCTCGGAAATGATCGCCTGATGGTTTTACCTGCCTGCCGTTATTGGGACTGTAGCGGTGGGGCGGGCGTTGCGCGCTACCAGTCCAGCAATAGCGGGAAATGTCCATGAATGATATTCTGCATGGCACCTGGGTACCGGCAAAGCAGTTCTTTTTTCTCTGGGGCGAAGCCACGGAACGTAATCCTGCCCGCGGGCGGCGCAAGCTCAAGCCGCATCCGTTTCAACTGCCGCTGGATACGCTCTACGGCCTGTTGGAGCGACTGCTGCCCGCCGATCTGGTTGCCGCCATTGACACCGGCAGCTATGAGTATCCGCAGACCTTCTGGCTGCCCGCCACAGCGAAGATGCCCATTCCCTCGCCGGAACTGCTGGCAACCGGCACCGTGACCGCGCCCACCGAACCACCCGAACTGCTGCCCTGGCAGGTGGTCGGACTGGCGTTGCCGATCACCATTGCCGTCGATCTGCTGCCGGCATTGACCGAGCCCCGGCACCTGGGGGCCGACCTGCGTGCCTGGCGCACGGCAACGCTGCTGGCGCTGGAGGTGCTGGCGGGGCAGCAGGTACTGCCCACGCTGGTGCGCGATGGCTTCCAGTTGCGCGCGGTGTGGCGGCCACAGCCCACGGCGGATACTGCGCAAAAAATAGGCACCCTGGCCCGCAGCATGCCGCCACTCTGCCGTGCCGCCGTGGATGAACCCGCCGCCGCGCCGTCTGCCCGCGCGCTGCTGGGAGATTTCCTGACGGCGGTCGTCGATAGCACGGTGCGCGCACTGGCACTCCCCGCCACGCTCCCCGCGACCACGCCGGGCGGCAAGTGGCTCCAGGCATTACTGGGCAAGGATTCGCTGGTGCCGCTCAAGGGACCGGCGGCCGATGCGCTCTACAAGAGCTGGCAGGACTGGTCCGGGCAGGGTCAGGTTGCCGGGGATGATGTTTTCCGCATCACCTTCCGGTTGGAACCCCCGGCAGAGGCCGAGCAACCCTGGGAGCTGAGCTACCTGCTCCAGGCCACCGATGAGCCCAGCCTGCTGGTGCCGGTCAAAGATATCTGGCGCGAGCGGGGAGCGGCGTTTACCTACCTGGACCGTCGTTTTGAGCATCCGCAGGAGCGCCTGCTGACCGGCCTGGGCTTTGCGGCGCGGCTCTTTCCGCCGCTGCAAAACAGCCTGCGGCAGGCCGCCCCCGACCGCGCCACACTCGACACACCCGAGGCCTTTCCCTTCCTGAAAGAGGCCACCCCCCTGCTGGAGCAGAGCGGCTTTGGCGTGCTGGTACCCGCCTGGTTGCAGGGCAAGGGCACGCGGCTCCAGGCGAAGGCGCAGGTCAAAACGCCGCCAAATGAAAAGGGCGTGCTCTCCTTTGAGAAGATGATCAGCTTCTCCTGGGAGCTGGCGCTGGGCGATCAACCGCTGGATCTGGCCGAGTTTGAGCGGCTGGTTGCGCTCAAAATGCCGCTGGTGCAGGTGCGCGGGCAGTGGGTGGTGCTCGACCCGGAGCATATGCAGCAGGCGTTGCGTTTCTTCAAGCAGCGCGCCGGCAGTATGTCCCTGATCGAGGCGCTGCGGCTGGGACTGGGCGACGATGGGCAGGCGCTGCCGCCCGGCGTTGAGGTTGCCGGGGTTGAGGCCGAAGGCTGGCTGGGTGAGGCGTTGCGCGGCCTGAGTAACCCGCAACAACTGGATCTGCTGCCGCCCCCGGATGGATTGCAGGCGACATTGCGGCCCTATCAGGTGCGCGGCTATTCCTGGCTGGCGTTTTTGCAGCGCTTCGGGTTGGGCGCATGTCTGGCGGACGATATGGGCTTGGGGAAATGCATTTTGGGCGACACCTTGATCGAGGTGAATGGCGTGTTGCGGACAGCGGAAGAACTCTGGCAGGCCCACGCGCATCAGCCCTACCCGGACAATGAAGGTGGCACATGGGCCGAGCCGCTGGAAACCCTCCAGGTCAATGCCATCGACAACCAGACCGGCGCAATGGTATTGGCACCGATCCGCCGCCTCTATCGCCAGTATGTGTGCGAACCGCTCCGCAAGATCACCCTGGTGGATGGCAGCAGCATTACCATCACCCGTCGCCATCAACTATTGACCGAGCGGGGCTGGACGCGCGAACTACAGGTTGGCGATGTTGTTTGTGTTCCGGCGCATACCTGCTGGGAGGGTACACCGGAAGACCCGGACCTGTTGCAGTTCCTGGCCTGGCAGATCGCCGAAGGGTACGAACTGACGGAGCGAGCAACGCTCTCCATTTCGCAGAAAGATACCGAACGGCTGGAGCAACTCCGCCAGACACTGGAGCGGATCGGACGGAAGTACGATCTGAAGGTAAATACCCCGGCGATTCGGGCCGATCAGCGCGGGATCGCTGCGCTGATCATCAACAGCCGGTCGTACCAGCGTTTCCTGGAGGCGCGCGGCTATACCTGGGGGCAGCGCTCCCGCGACAAAACCATTCCCGATTGGGTCATGCAGGGCGACCGGGAGAGCGTTCGCATCTTTTTGCGCAACTACTTCGCGGCTGAGGCGGCGGTTGTCTCCTCAATGCGCAGTATTGAGATCAGCACCGCCTCGGCCACCCTGATCCAGCAACTGGCGGCCCTGCTGCGGCGCTTCGGGATCTGGCTGCGGATCGCGGCAAAGCAGAAACATGCAACCAATGGCACTGGTATCTTCCGCACCTACTACATCGGGACACTGGGAGGTAATGCGGCGCGTCGGTTTTTGCATACAATTGGCCTGGAAGATAGCCGGAAGTCGCATAAGCTTACAGAAATATGCGCACGGGCAAGCAACACCAATGTCGAAGGTATTCCCGCGTCCGCGCAGGTCGGGCGTATGGTAGCGGCGACCGGACTGCCCGTGCGCCACTTCG
>CAKZQX010000147.1 GCA_937141995.1 uncultured Chloroflexaceae bacterium
TGCCCGGAGCGCCGGGGATGCGATAGCGCCGGGCCGGATCGCTGCTGGCCTGTCCCAGATCCTCCAGCGGTCCCAGTTCTGCTGCAATCCGGGCCACCAGTTCGGCACTGCTGATTACGCCCTCCTGCGCCAACCCGGCCACCCCGGTCAACGGCATGACTTCGATAAAGCGAAACTCCCAGGGGTAGCGCGTGGTCAGGCGCGCCAGTTGGACCACCTCGTCGTCATTCATGCCGCGCACAATTACGGCATTAAGTTTGATGGGAGCCAGCCCGGCCTCCGTCGCCGCTGCCAGTCCCGCCCAGACATCCTCCAGCTTCCCGCCGCGTGTCACCTCACGGAACTTTTGTGGGTCCAGACTATCGATACTGATATTCACCCGATCCAACCCGGCCTCCCTGAGCGGTCGAGCCAGATGCCGCAGACGTAGCGCATTGGTAGTCATCGCAATATGCTCAATCCCCGGCGTGGCCTTGATCGCGCGCACCAGTTCCACCAGACCATGACGCAGGGTCGGTTCCCCGCCGGTCAGCCGGATTTTCCGAAAGCCCGCCGCCGCCGCTGCATCGATTACCAGCAGCAACTCAGCATTAGTCAGCAGTTCCGGACGAGGTGTAAACTGCATTCCCTCAGCCGGCATGCAGTAGACACAGCGCATATTGCAGCGGTCGGTCAGCGAGACACGCAGGTAATCGATCCGCCGTCCATAATTGTCGAGCGCGGGTGCGCCTGTCGGATAGGCGGGTAGTTCCTGTGGGTCGAAAAAGGTTAGTGGAATCATAGCAGAAGTTTGTTTGAAATGCGAGCTTGCCCGCAGTTTACGCCGGTACAACCACAAACAGCACGCGTTTTTAACAACCCGGTGTGTTGCAGTCTGGTTTGTTATGCAGCGCTACGCGTGCTGTTTGTAGTTCATTCCGTTCAAATCAGGCATATGCCAACACACTGACGCGGGCGGCGAGTTGCCGGGCAACTTCCCGAAAAACTTCGGCGTAGGCATCCGGCATATCATTAATAACAGCGGGTTTGCCCTGATCGCCACCCTCGCGGACGCTGGCCCCCATGGGAATTTGCCCCAGCAGCGGCAGATTCTGCTGTTGCGCCAACCGCTCGGCCCCACCCGTACCAAAAATGTTGTAGCGCTTCCCAGTATCGGGCGCAACAAAATAGGACATATTCTCAACCAGGCCCAGCAGCGGCACGTTGACTTTGCGGAACATCTGCATCGCTTTGACGACATCAATTGTGGCAACCATCTGCGGCGTGGTCACGATCAATGCGCCGGTCAGCGGGAGCGACTGCGCCAGCGTCAGCGCCACATCACCCGTACCTGGCGGCATATCAATCACCAGATAGTCCAGCGGAGCCCAGGCAACGTTATAGAGAAACTGGCGCAGCAGTTGTGTCACCATTGGCCCACGCCAGATCACCGGCTGGCTCTCATCAATCAAGAAGCCGATAGAGATCAGCTTGATCCCATGCGCCTCAAGCGGAACCATCATCGCCTGCCCGCGCGCATCCTCAAAAGCTTCGGGTTGGCCGCTGACCCCCAGCATCAGCGGCGTCGAGGGACCAAACACATCGGCATCCAGCAGACCGACCTGCGCGCCCTCCTGCGCTAGCGCCACCGCCAGATTCACCGCCACGGTAGACTTGCCGACGCCACCCTTGCCGGCAGCGACGGCCAGCACATTTGCCACACCGGGAATCGCCGCCTGATCCGGAATACCGCTCTGGGGACGCACCACGGCAGTAAATTCAACCTCAACGCTGGTTACGCCGGGAATAGCCCGGACGGCGGTCTCAGCTTCAGCGCGGATCTGATCCTTCAGTGGGCAGGCCGGGGTCGTCAACTCCACGGTGAAGGCGACCGCGCCTCCATCCACCTTCACATCTTTGATCATCTTGCGCGAAACCAGATCACCGCCAAGTTCGGGCTCCTGCACCGTGCTCAGCGCGTCCAGCACCTGCTGCTCACTAACCGGACTCTCTCCGCGTGAAAAGAGACTCATGAGTATATCTCCACTACAACTTCATCAGATATTTTCAATCACAGGACTTACGCAGTGCCGTTTGTTTGGGCCTGGTATCAGACCCAAACGCTGGTTTCGCCT
>CAKZQX010000148.1 GCA_937141995.1 uncultured Chloroflexaceae bacterium
GCATGAGCGGATCATCCACCGGACGGGAAAGATAGTTACAGAGCATCAATAGCAAGTCAGACTTACCCGTACCATAGGTACCCACCAGGGTACGCGCCCGCTCTGTGCTGCTGGGGTTGAGGCTACGCGCGATCTCCGTGAACAGCGCGATAGTCTGGTTCGTGGGAATGTAGTTTTGAATCAGACGCGCATTGATCTCGGCATGCTCAAAGTCAACCGGGAGTTGAACCGATGGTTTGAATCCCGCATCAACACGCACTAAGTCAGTGAAAGCAATGGTTGTGGTATTCATACAGCCTCGCATGGAAGGGTGAGACAGCAACGTTGACCACCATCAGGCAGGAAGGTCGCCAGTGTGGTATAGGTAAACAGATGTGTGACAAGTACGACTCCGCACGAAAGATAGGGCAGGCGGCTGACCCGGTTGGCCCAGACGGTGCGCTGATCATGGGACCAGGTCGCCAGGACAGCGTCAATTTCATCAACCACCAGTACGGGTGCAGCACACCCGGCGCACCAGGATTGCAGGGCGGCGGTCAAATCATCCGGGCGATAGGTGGCAATGGTGTCCGTAAGCGTGTCAAAATAGCCCGGTGTGCCGGTGTAATCCAGATAGTGCCAACCATGGTGCTCACAGAGGCGCTGCGCAAGCGTCGTCTTCCCACTCAACGGCGGGCCGGTAAGCCATGCTACCCGGTAGCGTGGCTCCTGGACGCAACAGGCGGTAAACTGACGGCCGGCATGGGTCAATAGATCAGTCATAACTCCTGATAATAGCGTTCCAGCAAGGATAATGGCGCATCCTGAAAGCGCCGGGACACAGGTTCTTGCTGCGTATCGGCCACCGTAACCAGCCCCATTGCCTGCAGCGCGCTGAACCAGCGCACGATCTGCTCACGTCGCGCCAGCAAGATGCGCCCGGGCAGCTCCGGCTCCTGGCAAACCTGGGTCAGGCGCAGCGTGTCAATGCCCGGAAAGCGCCGTGACCAGCTCGCAAAGAGCATAAAGGCGAAGATGTGTGGATCGGGCTCCTGTGCCGTACCAACTTCATACTGGTCTTTTCCGGTCTTGCGCAGCAGGTGTAAGTCGCTCAGCGCTTCGGGTCGGGTGTAACACTTGACGGCCTCTTCCACGTCCTTTGCTACGGCGGTTTTATTCTTCGGCAAGTCCGTAACCACCCGCTCGACATAGGTCTGGAGTTCCGTGCGGGTGAACGATGCGCCAGGCGTGGCAAACTCGTTAAACAGCCGGTACCAAACCTCAGCGCGTTCGCCGTTGTCGCCGGCGAGGTGGTAGTGCAAGAGCCAGAGGGTGCCGGGGCGTTCCAGTGCCGGGTCATGGGCCGCCACCAGCGTGCCGAGCGGGGACAGGGTATACTGATGCTTGCCGGCACTGCCCAGGCCGGTCTTACATAACCAGCCCCGGAAGCCTTCGACCATGTAGGGATTGACGCCCATATACGCGCCCACCGCGTCCTCCGATGTCGCTTCGCCGGCAGCGATGCACTGCACCATGCGGGCCAACCGTTCGCGGTTCAATGCAAATTTTTGATGGAAAGCAAAGGCACGCATACAACCTCTTCGCATAACTAATCGGATACGCCACACACCTTTCCCATCATCACGGTGTCGCCGTCGGGAGGGGTAGTGGGGTCGGCGTCAGCAGAATGATATCGGTCAGACGAGAGACTATGTTGATCTAGGTCAGGTCGAACGATGACATTGCATACTCCGGTCGCAACCCCTCGGCACGGGATTGCGGCTGACAGGCGTGCTATGAATACGGCGCGACGAAAACGTCCCTGGTGCTTGCCAGCGACGGTGGGCAGCGGCTGGTGCGGCCATGTTTCGCGTGGAAGGGCGCAGAAACCAGGCGGCGTGGATATCCCGGTGGAGATACCGGGTCGCATGGGAGGTCGCGGACAGCGTAGCAGACCACC
>CAKZQX010000149.1 GCA_937141995.1 uncultured Chloroflexaceae bacterium
CGCGTCCCTACCGAATGCTTTTACCCATGAGCAATGGCCCCCGACCGGCTGATGAACGTTGAAAAAATAGTGCGGATATGGAGTGGGGCCGCTTCAGCCTTCACCCGCCGGGACACCAACCGCTTTGTCTACCCCGTCTCCCCCGATGTAGGAGAAGAGTCCGGCACCGGGGGAGGCTCTGCCGTCAACTCGGCCAGCAGCTTCCGGGTGCGGTTTACCTCCGGGAGGTTCTGCAACTCCGTGAAGAGTTGCGCATTGGCCTGGAGTAATTCAACGGCCCGCTCCCGCTCCCCCTGAGCAGCGGCAATCCGCGCCTCCAGCCGCTGAAAGCGACCATACTCTTCGCTCTGCACATCAACGTCTAAGGCTAACCCCTCCTGGTATTCCGTGATAGCCGCTGCAAGATTGTCGCGCTGCAGCGCGATCTCTCCTAACACGGTATAACAGTCAAGTTGTTCCGCAGAGAGGTTCATCTGTGCGGCAATAAACTGGCTGCGGAAAGCGGCATGTTCGGCTGCCTCCCATTGCTGCAAAGCGGTAAGTACATACCCAAGATTGAGTAATGCAAGCATTTGATGATATGTGTCGTGAACTTCAGTGGCTTGCCGGACTGCCTGGTTAAGATAGTTGTGTGCCTCCTGGTAGTTTTCCATATCATAGAAGGCCCAGCCGATATTGTTCAGGGTAAGGGCCAGAAGACGCCGGTTGCCAATCCGCTCGTTAATCTCTATGGCTCGCAGCGCATAGTGGGTTGACTCTTCAAAGAATCCTTCCATCCCGGTAAGATTACCCAGGTTATTTAACGCCTTGGCCTGACCGATGAGATCACCGCTCTGCTCGCTGGCTGCCAGGCTCTGTTGCACAAAGTAGCGCGCCACCTGCATATTGCCTCGGGTATAGGCAATGCCCCCCAGTCGGTTGAGGATCTGGGCCTGCTCGTCTTCCATGCCCTGCGGCGCGATTGCGGCCAGCGCCTGTTCCAGATAGTGCTGGGCCTGCTTCAGGTTTTCCTGGCGGAAGTATACCCAGCCGGTATCGCTCAGAATACGCACATACTCGCGTTTCGCTTCATCGGTGAGTGGTATAGTTTTACTGGTTTCCATCGTTTCGGTGGCATGGGCCAGCCAGAGCAGTGCGACTTCCAGCCGTCCCTCATGCTCGTGGGTGCTGCCGATTTTGCGCTGTAGCCCGGCCCGCTGGACGGCATATCCGGTGTGCTCATACTGGTTGAACATGCTGAGTAGTTCGCCATACTGTTCGCGCGCGGCGGTATACTCCCCCATCAGCGCCAGCACATCGCCCAGGTTTTCATAGATAATCGCGGCTTTCGCCAGTTCCAGCGGGGTATCGGCATGCGTCTGCCAGGTCGCGGTCGCCAGTGCCTGCCGGTAGAGTTTAATCGCTTCGTCGTTGGCGTAGCGGGCCTGGGCCCGGCGAGCGGCCTCCAGGAAGTGCGGAAAGGCCTGGTCGGGCAGGTGGGCCAGACGGTAATGCTCGGCCAGGAGCGCATGCTGCTCATCAAGATGGTTGCCGTAGATCTGCTTGATGGCGGTGGCAATCCGGGCATGCAGGCCGCGTCGATGCACAAATAGCATGCTGCCATAGGCTACTTCGCGGATCAAAGTATGTTTGAACTGATAGGCCGGCCGGGTCGTATCCATATCCGGCATGATAATGGCGGCATGAATTAATTCATGTAGGCGCTGCTCCAGCGTATCATCATCAGGTGATACAACGGTGGCCAGGAGTTGCCGGGTAAAGTGCTGCCCGATCACGGCGGCGATCTGCACCAGCGCGCGAGTAGCTTCCTCCAGTCGATCCAGGCGCGCTATAATCAGTTGTTCAATCTGGAGCGGAATAACAATGCTATCAACCGGGCGCGTTGCGATCCAGTGGCCGTCCTCGTCGCGCTGCAGGATGCCGGACTCCAGCAGGTAGCGCACCGTCTCTTCCTGGAAGAGCGGCGTCCCGTCGAGTTGGGCAAACAGGGTGTGGAGTTCCGGCGGCGGCGCGCCATCCAGCAGGGTTGCCAGCAGGGTCGCGCTATCCGTCGATTTCAGGTTGTCCAGGGTGATAGTGGCGCAGTGCGGCAGATTACTCCAGGGAGCCACCAGGATCGGGAAGGGGCGGTAGAGCAGCAGCAGCAGAATGGATTGTCCCTCCAGTTCGATGGCGAACCGCTCGATCAGCGCGCGACTCGAGGCATCGCTCCACTGCAAGTCATCAATGATCAGGACCAGGGGTTGTCGGCGCGCAATGGCAAAGCAGAGCATCAGGATCAGATCTTGCAGGCGCTCGTGGCGCTGATCCGGCGTGAGTGCCCGGATCAGGGCAGTCTCTGGGATAGGGAGATGCAGCAGGGGAGCCAGGAGCGACGCAAAACGGCTCCACTCGGGTACCAGGGTGTCAAGCTGCTGCTGTACCACTGTTGCCTGTGCCGTTCGATCCGGCGCGGCAGCTCCTTCCGGCTCATTGGATGGACCCATCTGGAGCAACTGGGGCAGCAGGCGACTCATCACCGCATGAGGCGTCGTCTGCTCATAGCTCTGGCACTCCCCACGAATAATCCTGACCGTGGGAGTCAGTGCCTGAATTGCCGGCACAGCCTCGTTTGCCAGCCGCGACTTGCCAACTCCGGCCTCCCCGGTCAATACCAGCACGCGCCCGGCGGCTTCAGTGGGAGTGAGTGCCTGATTTGCAATTTCGATCAGTTGCGTCAGCGCTGCATCCCGCCCCACCAGCGGCGTTGCGCGGTGCAGCATGTCTGGTATGGAAGCGGAAGAACGCTTCTGGATGGCGCGATAGATCTGTACAGACTGCGCGAAACCCTTCAGTTGCTGGGGCGGCAGGGGCGTGGCCTGCAAATGCCGGCGCACGCTGTGATAGGTGCGCGAAGTCAGTAAGATATCATCCTCGCGGGCAACGTCGAGTAAGTGGGCCGCCAGATTCACCGTTTTGCCAATCACCGTATACTCGTAGCGTTGGGGCGCACCAACAATCCCGGCAAATACCACACCGCCGGCAATACCAATGCGCTGGCGCAGCGCGCTCTGCGCTACCTGCAACAGTGGCCGTTGTTCCGGATGGCTTTCCGTCCAGGCACGCAGCAGGTTAGCGGTTTCCTGATCGGTATTATCGAGGGTGGCGCGCAGTTCCAGCGCAGCCTGCACCGCGCGGGTCGGGTCATCTTCGTGGGCAATGGGTGCGCCGAAGATCGCCATCAGGCGATCACCGAAGGTTGCCATATCGATTTTGTTAATGCTCCCCCCGTAGCGCCGGATCAGTGATTGGGTCTGACAGTAGTAGGTGTTGAGTACTCGCCCGATAATCGTGGTGTCGTGTTCGATCTGGGCGGATAGCTCCAGCAGCGCCAGGAGCTTACGGAATGCATAAAAATTGGCAAAAAACACTGTAACCGGGCGAAACTCGCCCCGCTCATCGTGGGTATGCAGAAAGCGTCGGGGTAAATCATAGGGAATATAGGACCGCAGTCGGGCGATCCGGCGCAGCAGCATCTGCAACGCTGCCAGATCGGGTACGGGAAGTTCCGCTTGCGGGACTGTTGGCCGGGTGGGTGGCGGCAGTGGTTCCTGCGTGAACCCGGTCAGCAGGTGGAGTCCCGGCAACTTCTGCCGGGTGTGCGCGGCGGTCAGATTGCGCAGAGTCTCATCAGAGAGGACGATCTCATCGGGCATGGTCGCTTCCTGCGCCACCAGCAGGCGGTTGACGGCCCGTCCGGTCATAATCAGGCTGGTATGGTTGAGCGTGCCGACTTCCGTGAAGAAGATGCGGTCGCTATGCACACTGATGCGCAGATGTAGATCAAAGCTGCCCTTGCTGGTCGTCAGATTGGCAAACTCGCCCATGCGGGCTTGCATTGCGTGGGCCGCAGCGCAGGCGTGTACGGCATGATCATCACCCACATCGCGGGCATCAAAAAAAGCAGTGACAGCATCACCGCCAAATTTGACCACGCCGCCGCCGTATGCATAGATTTCGTCCAGCAGCATGCCAAAGAGCCGATTAATAATTGCGCCGATCTCCTCACTCCCCTGGCGTCCAGCCATTGCCAGTTGAGTGGAGAGGGCGGTAAAGCCGGAGAGGTCGGCAATAATCAGCGTGCCGCTGAAATACTGCCCGCTGACGGCGCTGTGCGTAGGATCGGTCAGGTGTCTGGCAAGAACCGGCGCCGGCACAAATGGTATGAGCGTCTGAAGATAGTCGGACAGACGATTGCATGCCTCACGCGTGGCTGCCGGAAACGGCGTAGCGCGGCGGAGGGCAGAGGCCAGCGATGCCGGGAGGAGCATCTCCATCAGCATGGTTTCATCTTTAGATAGTTCAACCATGGAAGTAATCCTGAAAACCACGATCTCTATGCAGAATGAACGGCTCTGTTGTTTTAACCACGCTGTGCCAGGCCCGCTTTGCGCTGTATTTTTTATTCTGGGTTCTCTATCATCATATCATCTCAATGCACATTGAGTGCCAACGTATGGTTAAAATCCGGTTAATTGTGCCGGAGCAGATGATCTTGACACGAATTATGCAATGGAGCCTGTTCTGGCCCGGTGCCGGATCGAAAAACCAGAATCGCCTGCGGCAGCAATGGTATGTTTTCTCTTTCTTCCGACATTATTTGGTCGGAGGTCAAACAATGTCGAAAAAAAGGTCTTCTTTCGTCCTGCCGGAAGCGAGTCCCATCCGCTGGATGGACAACCGCGTAAATCGAGTTGGCGGAACTGTCTCTATAAAACAGCCCATGAAGATACTGGCGCGGAACGCAGTAGGGATATTGGCACACCCCTGAGCAGTGTACCATGTCGGCTATGGAGAATGCTATCCGTCTATTCCCGTAGTTTTTCGACTGGTGCTGCGGGGGTTTTCTACAATCTGGTTGTAGCCGGATGTTTGGAAGCAGAATATGTTCATTAAATAAAAACCTCCCGCAGGTAAGTTGGAGCTAACCTGCGGGAGGAGCGGCATAGCGTGTTATAGGAGCGTCGCGTTATCAGCGTACAATCACGCGTGTTCCGTTGGGGGCCCAGTCGAAGAGGAAATGCGCATCGTGTGGCGCAACCCCAACGCAGCCGTGGCTATGCCGCTCACCCGTACCGAAGCGGTCATGCCAGTAGACTCCGTGGATGGCAAACCCGCCCCAGTAGAACATTACGGCGGGCACATCGGGGACGTTCCAGCTTTCGCCGTTGTAACTGCCGCGCAGAGTCTTCTGGCGGTAGCGGGCATAGATGCGCCACTCCCCGGCGGGTGTTTCAAACCTATCTTTGCCGGAGGATATCGGCGCATCCAGCACCAGCATGTCGCCCTGGTAGGCCGTCAGCCACTGCCGGCCCAGGTCAACCTCGATCCGTTTAGGCGCATCCGGGTAGAGATCCGGCGGGGCTGCCGGATATGCTTCATACAGTGGTTCCCCGGTGTAGACCCAGGCGGCATCAGTGCCGATGTTTGCGCGACGCACGGACCAGTCATGCTGCTCCGTCAGATCGAGCAGCAGCACCGTGCGATCAAATGCCTGCACCACCAATCGCTGCTCACCGGCATCGGTTGGAACAATGATATGAAATGCCTGGGTGATCGGCAGGCCAACATCGTGCAACCATCCGCCGGGAAAGAGCGAGAGGCGGTTGATATAGCTCCAGAACTGGTGGGGCACGATGTAGCCCGGCACGGGGGCCAGGCCATAGTCAGCGGGTACGAAAATGCCTTCGTTCAGCCAGGAAGTACCCCCGGTTACGCCATCCGGGACCGGGTAGGTGCTGCGGTACTGCTCCAGTTCGCCATAGGTTATGGGCAGACCGTCAATTGCCATAAAGGGCGCGTCGGCGATCAGGCTGTGCAGCAGCGGCGAATATCCGACCATCTGGGCAGGGTTGTCGGTCAGATGCCGTCGATCTTCCAGGCGGCCCTTCTCAAAATACTGGACGCGCATGCCGTCGGTTTCGTGAATGGCTGAGCGGATCTGCCCCAGCGTAACCGGGCCATGATGTCGCCAGTAGTAGCCGGCAAACGGTTCCGCGACATGTTCCGGCGCGGCCTGCGCCTGAACCGGAGCAGGCGCACTTAACGTGAAACCGGGCAACAGCAACGCCGCCAGCAGCATGCTGATGAACAAGCGGTAGGTGCGAATATGTGACATAGTCTCCTCATGTATCCCCGGCCAGGGCAACCACCTGCGTCAGCGTCGGTTGCTCCTCGCGGAATGCCTGAATATTGATCGACCGCAGCATCACCAGGGAGACCGCCAGCATCAACGCTTCGATCAAAAACACGCCGGCATAGCTGATGGTCGTGTTCCCCGTCACCGAATTTAGAATATCCAGCCCCAATCCACCCAGCAGACTGCCCGCGCCCCGCGCCAGCGAGTCGGCAAAGCCCCATGCGCCGATGAACAACCCGACCTGCTCCGGCGTGGTCATGTCGAGCATCAGCGCCAGGTTGGTAGAGGTAGCAATGCCGGTGCCCAGGCCAAAGGTGATAATGCCGGGCAGAAAGAGCGCCTGGATCTCAAGGATACCGCTCATTCCAATCGTACATAACCCGATCGTCGCCAGGATACCGCCGAGCAGCGCACCCGGTTTCTTGGTCATCCAGCGGTTCAGCAACAGCCCGTACAGCAGCAGTGCGGCCAGCGTTGCGCCGCCCCAGGTCGCCGTCAGTTGCGTGGTCTGTTCGACATTCATCCCGAATGCCTGCGCGCCGAAGGGCTCCAGCAGCAGATCCGGTCCCAGCAGTGCCGTCAGCAGCAGGATCAGGTAGACGAAGAAGAGCCGCGCCTGCGAGTTGGCAAAGACCGCCCGCAGCGCATCCTGCTGACTGTGGCGCGCCTGCGATGACGGCGCGTGATTGCGCGGTTCCAGTCCGACCAGACCCAGCAGCATTAGCCCCAACCCGGTCAGCCCGGCCAGCGCGAAGACCCGTAGCAGTTGCGCATCGCTGTAGGGTTCAAGCGCGCGACCCATCAGGATCGCCGTGACGATCAGGCTGATGATCATCATAAACCACATAATCGCAATCACCCGCGAGCGTTCGCGTTCCGGGAAGAGATCGCCGGCGAGGGAGAGGTAGCCCACCACGGCCAGGTTGTAGCCAATCCCCCAGATCAAAAAAACGCCCAGCCCGACCAGCAACCCCAGCCAGAACTGCTCCGCGATCAGGAGAGCCGCGTAGGGCGTCAACGCCATGCCGCCCATGCTAAGGATCAGCCCCACGGCGATGTAGGGCGTGCGGCGATAGCCAAAGAGCGGATGCCGGTCGGAGTAGGCTCCTAGCCAGACCTGCATCGGCGAGAGCACATAGGGCAGAACCACCAGCGCGGCGACGATGCTGGCCGGGATCGCCAGATCATGGATCATCAGGCGATTCAGCACGCCGTTGATCGCCACAAAGGTGATTGCCAGAGCAACATGCAGAAATCCCAGGCGGATAGTTTTTACCAGTGACAACATACACCTCGTTCAGGTTATTTCCTGCTCACTCCGCGTATCATTTCATGTCACGTATTGTAACAAACATTCCGCCGTCGCTGCTCTGGCGAACGACCGTAATTACCCCTTCGACAATGTCGCGCCAGCGCTCGGGCCACTCTTCGGCCTCGGGTGCCCAGACTGCCTGCTCCAGTGAGGTGGCAATCGTGGATGCCTGACTCGGCAGGATGGTCAGGTTGCTGCCGGTGCGGTAGTCATCGTCGGGTTCCCAGTCAAACTCCTCGGCCAGATCGAGGATGGCGGTCAACTCATCGGCGGTGACATCAACTGCATCGCCGGCATCATTCTGAATGGTGTAGTTCATAGTGGATCACTCCTCGCACACGCTGTTATTGCAAGAGTCCGTAATTCCCAGGTGCCCCGCTCTCTCGCTGCGGTGCGTGGAAAGCGTGCAGAAAGAAAGCAGAACTCCTGGGAAATGTCAGACATTATAGCAAATAAAGAACATAGAAGACAGAACAAAGCGCACCAGATGTAGTTCTATCAAACACATTCTTTGTTCTCTGTTCTTTCCAGGCGTTACATCACCCCGACCGGCGGGCATTGCCGAAAATTCCCCGCCTGAATGGTTTGCTCAGCCAGGACGCGCCCGCTCTGCCAGCAGTTCTCAACGCTCACACCGTCGCGGTAGTTGCCGACCAGGTGCAGCCCCCGGCAGGCCGACTCCAACTGTGTCAGGGCAGCCATTCGGCTGGTATGCCCGGCGAGATACTGTGGAATGGAACGTGACCAGCGGGTGACATTGGTCATAAGCGGGGTCCCGGTGGCACCCAGCAGTGCCTGGAGTTCATCTGTGACAATTTTCACTAATTGCGCGTCATCAAGTGCCGGGAGGTGCGGGTAGCGCGCCCCGCCGACATAGGTGGTCATCAACACGG
>CAKZQX010000150.1 GCA_937141995.1 uncultured Chloroflexaceae bacterium
GGATGGCATTCCCGTCAATGCGCAATGGTAACCGCGACATCTATGTGGTTGAGTTTGATGGCTTTGGCCTGACGCAGTTGACCAGCAACCCGCTCTTCGACGGCGAGCCGAGCTGGTCCCCGGATGGACGCTATATCGCCTTCCGTTCAAACCGCGATGCCAACGCGGAGATCTATGTGATGCAGGCCGATGGTACGGGGCAGGTCAATATCACCCACAGCCTGGCCGGGGACTCCCGCCCGGCGTGGCGACCATGAATGACACGCGTTACGCGGTTGCTCACCCAAAAGAAAAGGAAATTTTGCCTCCGGCAGGGCGGAAGATCCCTTTCTTTTTCACAAAACATTTGCACTTTGTGCAAATGTTTTGTGAAAAAGATCAAACAGTACCATGCTGCCGCAGGCGAAACCGGCTTTTGCGTTCGGCACGAGGCCGGAACAGTCCGTACCGCGTAATGCGTATGAATGATATCAGGGCCGGTCGATCTGGATTACACAGCCCATCCGGACTGTGCATGTCGTGGGGAGATCAAGCTGGCGACGTGGCTGATCAATGGTATGCCACTCCAGCGTATGCTGCCGTGGGTCAACCAGGATGACATCCTGGACATTGTGGCCCAGGTAGAGCGTAACGGCGTCACGGTCCTTCTGCTCATACCCGGTGCTGAGAACTTCTATCACCGCGCCGGGTATGATGCCCGTCAGCGCTCCATCAGGGCGCGGCGGTTTTTCACAAAAGATCGCAATATCCGGTCGCCGCAGCAGAGCCGGCGCGAACTCGATATAGGTATCAGCGATGTGAAAGCAGCCACAGGCGGCATCCGGCGGGTTAAGACGGGTAAGATTCTGCCGAATATCATCTACGACGCCATTGTGTAGCGCGCCCGGCAGCGCTTCCCAGGTCGTGCGACCGCCGGTGATCTCCAGGCGCACCCCGTGATAGGCCAGATACTCAATATCCTGGTACGTTGGCAGGCTCATGGTTGCTCCTCTGCATCCCTTGTCAGACACGCTAATGAACGTTGAATTTTGAATCTGGACATCGCTGGACCGGAGTCCCGGCTTCAGCCGGATCGGGCTTTTCCTTCAGTATGCCGCCGCCCCGGCAGGCATCCATCGGCTAAAGCCGGGATTCCAGTGATAACCCGGGTTAATTTCTTACATTTCATCGGCGTGTCTCATTCTGCTGGATATGATGCTCATGATACCGGATAGTGGAGCGGTTGCCAAACGTGCGCTACCGCAGCGGCGCAAACCCGCGCCCTAGCGCCTGATGCGAGTTGCCGATGACCACAAATGCCTCCGGGTCGGTGGTTGCGACGACGCGCTTGACCTCGCGGACATGCGGTCGGTGGACCGTGCAGACAATCATGGCATAGTCCTGGCCGGTATAGCCGTCGTTGATCGACCAGGAGCTAACGCCCAGGTGGGTTGTCTCCAGGATGGCACCCGTGAGTTGCGCGGGATGCTGCGTTACAATCGTAATCGTGCGTACCGTGCTGGGGCCTTCGAGGGTGAAATCCGAGGCCAACCCGTTGAGGAACATCATCAGCAGCGCATGCAGCGCAATCTCCCAGCCAAAGACAATGCCTGACACCAGAATGATCGAGCCGTCGGCGTAGAGGTACGCCTGACTCAGCGGAAAGCCGGTCTTCTGCTGGATAATCCGCGCCAGAATGCCGGTGCTTCCCAGCGTGCCGCCCATAGTGTAAATAATTCCCGTCCCGATACCGCTGATCAGCCCGGCATACATTGCACTGAGCAGCATATCATTGGTCAGCGGATAGGGCGACAGCAGCATGGGCAGATAGTGAACAAACAGATCGGTCGCCACCGCAAACACCCAGACCGCCAGCAGTGTTGAAATCAGGAATTTCCAGCGGCCCAGCGAGGAGAAGCCGATTATCAGCAGCGGAATGTTCAGCAGAAAATAGAGCGTCCCCACAGGCCAGCCGGTGAAGTGGTTCACAATGATGCCGACGCCGCTCAGACCACCGCCTGCCAGGTTAAAGGGCAACTGAAACAGGCTGTAGCCGAGTGCCGCAATAATCGCCCCGATGCAAACCATGAGAAAGCGCTGCAGCAACGGCAAGGAGTTGGCGCGGGTAGCCTGAAAACCCTGCCGGATGCGATCAGGCAGCGCGATGATTGTAGCGTGGAGTGCCGGCATCTTCGGGTGCGCGTCCGGCTGCTCTGGCGAAAACGGACGATCGACGGGTGGAAGTTGATGTTCGCTCTGCATGGACCTTACTCCTCGTATGCGAAATTCTGTTTGTGGCTCTGGACAGCAGCAGCTCTGCTACCACGCACTATGGCCCGGTTCTGGGCAGCGGCAGGCATGCCGCCGCCCAGGAATTACACGCAGAAATGCTCCTGTTGCCACATGCCTGAGCAACAATGAAATCATGCGATCAGACACGACTTACGCGGTCACTTGTACGGAAGCAGCTATCGCCTCCAACAGGGGCAAAGATGTCTTCCCTGAGCGTACGTACCTGATCTGAAAGTCGTACTACGTAACTCATGTAACCTGATATGCAATTGTTTCAGCATTTGAACAATGCCCCACTGGTTGTGAGGTGTCTGTCAGGGGATCGGGGTGATCGGACCGCGGTCCACATTATGATGCATAATAATACCACAAATGTGTATGAAATGCACGACCGCTCTGTTGCATCTCATGCCTGTAACGCCGGCATTGAGCATGCTATACTAAAGCAAGAACAGACAAACAAAGGGCAAAGAACAAATATGTTATGCTATAGCGATGCGCCGGGCGCGCTTTGTTCCGCGTTCCTTTGTTTATCGGTTTTCTACAACCCTGTATTCATCCAGGCAATAGAACAGCACCCATCAAATATTCCATATTATGTTTCATGATCTACCTTTGTGAAAGAAGGAGAAGTGCGGTGAGTGATCCACAGAAACCGGGCTTGCATGTGTTTACCATTCGCTATCCCTATGTTACCTTTGAGCAGTGTTCCTGGCAGCCCGCGCTCAATATCTACGAACCCGGGCAAGCCGTGATCATTGTGGCCGAACTGGCCGGGGTCGACCCGCGTGAGTTGCAGATCGATGTTGAGGCCAATCTGGTTCGCATCGCGGGCATGCGCCAGATAACCCCGCCGCCAGGGTTGCAGCGCATTGAACGCATGGAGATCCCATCCTGTCCCTTCCGCGTCGAGATTCCGCTGCGGGTTGTCATCGACACGGAGCAGGCCGAGTCCCGCTACCAGCATGGGTTGCTGGAGGTTGTGCTCCCGTTTGCCCGCCGTACGCCCCAGCGCGTGGTGATTAGTGTGACGGAAGGCGGGCAGGAATGACCAGTGATATCAATGTAGCAACCGAGACACAGAACCCGGAGACGATTCCAACGGTGCTGCCGATCCTGCCGGTCAGCAATGCAGTGCTCTTTCCCAGCATGCTGCTGCCGCTGGCAATCGGCAATCAGACCTGGGTTAAACTGGTTGATGACGCGGCACTCTCCGAGAACAAGATGCTGGCGGTCTTCTGGCGGGCTCAGTCGAGCGAAACCTTTGACCCGGCGACATTAGGGCGCACCGGGGCTGCGGCACAGATTATGCGTATGCTGCGCATGCCCGATGGCAATGTGCAGGTGTTGCTCCAGGGGCAGGCGCGTGTTCAGATTGAAGCGATGATCACCACCGAGCCTTACCCCACAGCACGCCTGACGATCATTCCGGAGCCGACCGAGGTGTCGCTGGAAGTTGAAGCATTGTCGCGCAATGTGCTGACCACATTCCAGGAGGTTGTACAGGCCGGCGCGCAGTTTCCCGACGAACTGGCGGTTGCGGCGGCCAACACGCCTGATCCCGGTACGCTGGCCGATCTGATTGCTGCAAATATTAACCTGCGACCGGAGCAGCAGCAGGAGGTGCGCGACGCCATCGATCTGGGGGCGCGGCTGCAATTGATTCGGGGCCACCTGGAGCGCGAGCGGGAGATTATGTCCATCGGGCAGAAGGCCCAGGAAGCCATGTCCCGCACGCAACGTGAGTACATTCTGCGCCAGCAACTGGAGGCGATCCGGCGTGAGTTGGGTGAAACCGATGAGCAGTCGGCCGAGGCGGCCGAACTGCGCCGCCGTCTGGAAGCGGCCGACCTGCCGGAGGAGCCGCGCCGCGAAGCCGAGCGCGAGCTTGGCCGACTGGAGCGCATGCCGCCGGGAGCAGCCGAGGCGGGCATGGTGCGCACCTACCTGGAGTGGTTGATTGATCTGCCCTGGAGTAAGAGCACCGCAGACAACTTTGATCTGCCGCAGGCGCGTACCATTCTGGACGAAGACCATTACAATCTGGAGCGAATCAAAGACCGCATTATCGAATATCTGGCGGTACGTAAATTGCAACATGAGCAGGGCGAAGCGCGTGTCCGCGGGCCGATTCTCTGTTTTGTCGGGCCGCCGGGTGTGGGAAAGACCAGCCTGGGGCAGTCGATTGCACGCGCGTTGGGCCGCGAGTTTGCCCGCATTGCCCTGGGCGGTGTACGTGATGAGAGCGAGATCCGCGGCTTCCGCCGCACCTACATCGGCGCGGTGCCGGGCCGCTTTATCCAGAATATCAACCGTGTGGGCACTAACAACCCGGTGATGATGATTGACGAGGTTGACAAACTGACCGTGGGGTTTCAGGGCGATCCGGCCTCAGCGCTGCTGGAGTTGCTCGACCCGGCGCAGAATAATGCCTTTGTGGATCGCTACCTGGATGTGCCGTTTGACTTTAGCCATGTGCTCTTTATCTGCACGGCTAATCGGGCCGATACCATCCCCGGACCCCTGCTTGACCGCATGGAGGTAGTGGAGTTGTCGGGCTATACCGAGATGGAGAAGCTGATCATTGCCCGGCGCTATCTGGTGCCGCGCCAGCAGACTGAGCAAGGCATGGCGGGCCGCGAACTGGAAATTACCGATGCGGCGTTACGCCGGCTGATTCTGGAATACACGCGCGAGGCGGGGGTGCGCAGTCTGGAGCGGCAGGTTGGGGCAATCTTTCGCAAAATGGCGACGCGCCTGGCCGAGGGACGCGACATTCCGCCCCAGGTCGATGCCGCCGATCTTGACGAACTGTTGGAGCCGCCGCGTTTCCGCAAAGAAACCCTGCTGGACGAGGACGAGGTCGGGATTGCCACCGGGTTAGTCTGGACGCCGGTTGGTGGCGATATCGTCTTTATCGAGGCCAGCGTGGTGCCGGGCCGGGGCCAGCTTATCCTGACGGGGCAACTGGGCGAAGTGATGCGCGAGTCGGCCCAGGCCGCGTTGACCTATGCCCGCTCACGCGCAAAGATGCTGGATATCCCGGAGGATTTCCTCCAGAAACATGATATTCACATCCACGTTCCGGCGGGCGCTGTTCCGAAAGAGGGACCATCGGCGGGCATTACCATGGTTAGCGCGCTGGTTTCGGCGCTGACCGGGCGGCCAACCCACAAGCATGTTGCCATGACCGGCGAAATTACGCTGCGCGGCAAAGTAATGCCGATTGGCGGCGTCAAGGAGAAGGTGCTGGCCGCGCAGCAGGTAGGGATTCGCACGGTGCTGCTGCCCAAAGACAACGAACCCGACCTGCGCGAGATCCCGGCCGAAACCCGCGAGAAGCTGGAAATCCTGTTTGTTAGTCATATGGACGAGGTATTACCCCGGGTGCTGCACGAAGAAACCGTTGCCGCACCTATGACCGAATAAGCGTACTAACGTGAGGGCGGCATGCTCACCGCCCTCACGAGTGAATGAAAGGGAGCATTTATGCAGTATCAATTCTCGAATCAGGCAACCCATGTTAGTTTGCCTGAAGATTTTGGCGATTATGTTGACAAAGAGACGGCGAAGCTCGATCCCATTATAGCGAAGCTTCCCGAAGATTCAATGCTACGAGTTATCGTCAGCGATGCCGAAGGTGTCGAGGATGTAGAAATCCTGCTGCGCCTCTCGCTGCCGAATAAGCTGTTGAGTAGCCGGGAAACCGGGTCGGCCAAACATATTCAATCGGTCTTGAACAGCGCGTTGAAAGAGTTGCGCCGCCAGGTGCTGGCATACAAAGATCAGATGTGATGCTGAGGTCCGAAGTCTGAAGTCTGAAGTCTGAAGTCTGAAGTCTGAAGTCTGAAAAAGAAGAAACAGACGATGAACTACGGCATACGGCATACGGCATACGGCATACGGATTACAGCATACGGATTACGGATTACAGCATACGGATTACGGGATACGGAATACAAGGAGTCCGACAATGTTCAAGCGCATTCTTCTGGCAACGGATGGATCACCCGTGGTTGAGCGGGAAGTGTTGTATGCGGGCCATATTGCCCGCGTCGAAACGGCGGAAATTCTGGTACTGCATGCGTACGAGCCACCGGAGCGCTACGCAAGTTATCCCGGCTACGAAGCGCTGGTCGATCAGCATCGTGTGGTAGCGCAGGCGCTGGTAGACGAGGTTGTGCAGCAGTTGCGCGAGGATGGTGTGCAGGCGCGGGGCGAGTTGCGTACCGGCCCGGCCGCCGAGGCAATTATTGCCGCCGCCGGCGATCATAATATCGATCTGATCATTATGGGCACGCGGGGCAGCAGCAACCTGCGCGATATGCTGGGCAGCGTAAGTACGCATGTACTACGCTACGCCCACTGCCCGGTGCTGGAAGTGCCGTAAAGGGCAAATGAACATGTCATCTGGTGGCCGGCACGCCTGGCACCAAGGTATAGCCAGGCGTGCCGGCCAGATAGCGAGGTGAGATACACATCTCGGGTTTATATTGCTGCCAGACGCTGACATATACTATCTATACTTCGGGGCCAACTCCAGCGCTGGGCTTCCTGAGCAGCTATCTGACCCTTTTGCCGGCGTTCTTCGGCGTTGGCAGCAACATGGTGTAACAAATCCACCAGGGCGGTTTCATCTGGCTCAGCCCAGCGCGCGTGCTGATAATACGGACTAAAACTATCAGTTGCACGCAGACTCCGGATCGGCAGCGGATAGCCATTCGCTTCATTTACAAAGGTCGTTGGTCCACTCCAGTTGGTTGTAATTGCCGGTGTTCCACAGGCCATCGCCTCCAGAATTGGCATCCCCCATCCTTCCCCGCGTGTTGGCAACACAAAACAATCGGCACATTGATACAACTCAACCATTTGCTCCAATGTCAACGGTTGATTATAAATAAGAGCTACGCGCGGTGAGGGTTGGGGCAGGAATTGCGTCAGTTCTCGCACGGGATTGGCAGCAGGTACCCGGCAATCAACCTTCAGAATGAGCAGGACAGGATCGGAGGGACGAAAGGCAGCACGATACGCCCGCAACAGAATATCCCATCCCTTGCGTGTCCCCCACTCGAACACCGAGAGAAAAAGCGTACGGTCCGTCAGATGTGTGCGCTGCTGTCCGGGATGAAAGCATGTCGTATCGACACCGAGCGGCACGACATAAATCGGGCGCTGCACGCCACTGGCACGGAAGACATCTGCCCCCCAGTCTGTTGGGGTCCAGACCTCGTCCATCTGGTTGGCCTGCTCCACCCAGGTTGCCGGCAGGCGATCAACCTCCAGCATAGTAAACCCGATGCGATACGCGCCACTGTTTTTGCTAAAACGATCCCCATAACCATAGACCACCTGCGGCACACTCAAGGACAGTGGCAGGGTTTGCAGTTGACGAATGCGCGGATGCAACTGTCCCATCAGCACCTGTTCATCATGATCGGCACCATGCAGGAAGAGCGGACGAACAGCAATACCGCGAGCATCCAGACCCAGCACGAGAGCGCGTGCCGAGCCGCTATACCCGGTAAGCGATGCAAATGTAGAATGCCAGACCAGCGTGGGGACGCTGGTAGAGGGTTCTGCCAAGAACCCACTATAACTATCCACACAACGTTCCTCAATCTTCAACGGTTTTATCAAGCATTGCCAGATATTCTTCAACACGGCGGCGTGCCGCGCGCTCCTGATCAAGCTGCACAATCAGGCTATCAGTCAGTCGTACCAGTGTTGCATGAACCTGGTTTGTCTGCTGTAATTCCGGGCCAAGCAACCACCATGCCAGGCGTGTGCGCAGACGTGCAACCAGACCCTGAGCATGTTGAGGGCATATTTCCCAGCGATGATGCAGGTCAGTCAGTTGTTGTGCCAGGTACGGGTCGCCAAGAACCACATTCGTCAGGTTTGGGAGGGAAGCAGGCGGAGTTGTTGCGTGGTGCAGTGATTGTTCAATTGCTGCAAGCAGTGAGTCACAATCCTGGTGAAGATCAACCAGGAAGAGCGATGTATCTGGTTCAGAAGCAGCCATACTGTAATCTCCTCTGGAAGACTCCCGATCTTAAAGCTATTGCATCAGATGCCATAGTATACTCAAAATATGCGGTGGGTTCTCGACC
>CAKZQX010000151.1 GCA_937141995.1 uncultured Chloroflexaceae bacterium
GTTATTCCGCCGGGGGTGAACAGCCGCGAGTGGCTGCGGGCCACGCCGCGTACCCCCCACGCCGGGCCGGTCAAGATCCTCTTCGTCGGCGGCAACCTGGAGCGCAAAGGCGGTCTGCTGCTGCTGGAGGCCTTCCGCGCCCTGCGCGATCATGGCGTTGAACTGCACCTGGCGACGCGGGACAGCGTTGTACCCGAGCCGGGCATCTTCGTCTACAATAATATGCAGCCGAATAGTGACGCGCTCAAGCAACTCTATCACGACTGCGACATTTTTTGCCTGCCGACCTATGGCGACTGCCTGCCGATGGTGCTCTCCGAGGCCGGCGCAGCGGGCATGCCCACGGTTGCGACGCAGGTGGCCGGTATCCCCGAAATCGTCCGCGAGGGTGAGACCGGGTTCCTGGTCCCCACGGGTGATCCGCACGCACTGACCGAGGCACTGCGCCGGCTGGTGCTGGATGCCGGACTACGTCTGGCCCAGGGTGAACGTGCCGTTGACGTGGTAACCCGCGAGTTTGATGCGCAGCACAACGCTATCCGTCTGCTCGAATTGTTGAAGCGCGAAGCCGATAGCGCGCGCATAGAAAGTAAGGTAAGCCATGGCACAGGTGCTGTTGACCGTGTCCGGCGTGGTCGCGCCTGACACGGCGGAACTGGCCGCGCAGGGCAAGCGTCCCCGCGCCGACTATATCGAGATGGCCCGGGCCTTTGATGCCGACCTGATCGACTATGCCGAGGCCCGGCAGCGCAGCGGCTGGTTGGGTGCGCTGCTGGAGCGGATTGGCGGTCCGGCGCTGCGGCTGGCCTGGGTCTGCTTCCAGCGGCGCGGACGCTACCAGGTCATCTTTACCGATGGCGAACAGGTAGGCATGCCGCTGGCCGGGTTGCTCAAGTTGGCCGGGGTTGGAGCACAGCGGCGACCGCGCCATCTCATGATTGCGCATATTCTGTCGGTGGGGAAAAAGCAGCTCTTCTTTGACCTGCTGCGCATCCAGAGCCATATCGACATGTTCCTGGTCTACTCTACCTGGCAGAAGCGCTTTATCGAAACCCGCTGGAAGGTACCGGCAGAGCGGGTGATCTTTACGCCGTTCATGGTCGATGCGCGCTTCTTCGCTCCGGATCAGGCGACTCCCAATCCGCAGCCCCGACCCATGATCTGTTCGGCCGGGCTGGAGTCACGCGACTACCCGACGCTGTTGCAGGCGGTCAGCGGGCTGGATATCCAGGTAACCATCGCCGCCGCCAGCCCGTGGGCTCGCCAGGCCGACTCAACCCGGAATGCCGCCATCCCGGAGAATGTCACAGTGCAGCGCTTTAGCCAGTTTGAGTTGCGGCAACTCTACGCCGACAGCAGCTTCGTGGTGATGCCGCTTTACGATGTCAACTACCAGGCCGGCGTGACGGCCATCCTGGAAGCCATGGCCATGGGGCGGGCGGTGATCTGCACGCGCACCCCCGGCCAGACCGATGTCGTGGTGGAGGGCGAGACGGGGCTGTATGTGCCGCCGGGAGATGCACCCGCACTGCGCCAGGCCATCGAATATCTGATCAATAACCCGCAGGAAGCGGCGCGGATGGGACAGGCCGGCCGGCGGCGTATCGAGGAGAGCATGAGCCTGGATCACTACACCACCCGACTGAACCGGATCGTTCAGGCTGCTCGACCCACCGATGCCGGCAAAGCCGAACCGTACGCACAGCGGTAACCAAACGTGAAGCTGGATCAGTAATTCGATCTATCGAAAGGAAATCCGAGAGCATGCTTGCATCAGTTGCACAACTGGCAACCTGGTTAATTATCGGTGGCGTCGGCTTTGTGGTGGCCTACCTGCTGCTGCTGACCGTCGCCGCCTGGTTTGCGCCCCGCCGCACCGCGCCCCGCGCAACGGCCCCTACCCACCGCTTTCTCTTCCTGATCCCGGCGCACAACGAGGAGCGACTGCTGCCCTCGCTGCTGGAGAATCTGCGCCGGATTGACTATCCCAGCGAACTCTACGCGGTGCATGTGGTCGCCGACAACTGTAGCGACCGCACCGCCGAACTGGCGCGGCAGGGGGGCGCAATTGCCCACGAGCGCTTCAACATCGAACTGATCGGCAAGGGCTATGCCCTGGAGTGGCTGCTCCAGCGCATCTGGGAGAGCAACGAGCCGCATGATGCGATTGTCATCCTCGACGCGGATACCATCGTCTCGCCCAACTTCCTGACGGTGATGGATGCCCGCCTGGCGCAGGGTGAGCGCGTTATTCAGGCCTACTATGCCGTGCGTGACCCGGAGCAGTCCTGGAGCGCCGGCCTGCGGGCGGTGGCACTGATGGCGGTGCATTACCTGCGGCCCCAGGCGCGGATGGTGCTGGGTGGCTCCGTCGGGCTCAAGGGCAACGGGATGGTCTTTGCCGCCGATATTGTGCGCAACTACCGCTGGCCCGCCTCCCTGACCGAAGATATTGAGTACCATATGGCGTTGATTATGGGCGGCGAACGGGTAACGCTGGCTCCCGATGCGCTGGTCTGGGCCGAGATGCCGGGCACGCTCCGCGCTGCTCAGTCGCAAAACGCCCGCTGGGAGCAGGGCCGTCTGGAGATGGTCCGGCGCTATGTGCCGCGGCTACTGGCTGCGGCGGCGAAACGGCGCAGCTTTCTGCTGTTCGACGCGGCAGTCGAGCAGCTTATCCCGCCGCTCTCGGTAGTGGCGATCAGTAGCGTGGGCACATTCATCGCCATGATCATTCTGCAGAACCTGCCGGGAGTGATCGCGGCCGCCGCGCTGATCGCCGGGCAGGGGGCGTATATCCTGGCCGGGCTGGTGCTGGCCCGCGCGCCGCGCAAGGTCTACCAGGCACTGCTCTATGCGCCCGCGTTTATCGCCTGGAAGATCTGGTTGTATGTGCGGGTGCTGATCAATCGACAGCAGAAGGGCTGGGTGCGCACCGCGCGCAATAGCTCCTAGGATTGTATTTGATGTACGTGACGCGGTGGAGATTTGGAACACGAAAACGTCATGAAACATTGCGAAACTCATGGAAGTGTATAGCAACTTTACATGTGTTGTAATGCCGCCTTATGAACGTTGCGTTTTTAATCCGGACAGTACTGATCGGAGTCCCGGCTTCAGCCGGATCGGGCGTTCCCGGCAGTATGTTGCCGTCCCGGCAGGCATCCACCGGCTGAAGCCGGGATTCTCGGTCATTTCATATCCGGGCTATGGTTGCAAACTTTATAAGCCGGGACTCGCGAATGGCATATCCGGGTTATTTGCTCAATGTTCATAAACACTGCAATTAATGGATTAGTGCAATGAACGCTCTCTGGGAATTACTGGTGAACGACGCCACGGTGATCGGCTGGCTCACGGTTGCGGCCTATTTTGGAGCGGCCGGGTTGTGTGGCCTGCTGGCGTTGCGGATGGATCGGCTCTTCTTTTACTATCGCTTCCAACGCCATCGCGTCATCTGGTGGGGCTTCGCGCTGCTGCTGCTGCTGCTGGGTCTAAATAAACAGTTTGACATCCAGACGGCGATTACGCGGTTTGGGCGGGAACTGGCCTATGTTCAGGGTTGGTACGATGTGCGCCGCCTCTACCAGATCTGGTTTGTGGCCGGGGTCGCCGGCGTGGCCGAGGCC
>CAKZQX010000152.1 GCA_937141995.1 uncultured Chloroflexaceae bacterium
GACCTCACGCCCGCTGCTATCACCTTTTGCAATCATCCGCCAGCGGCCCCCCGCAGCATCGGCGGGCGCCGTCCAGGTCCAGGAGACCATGCCGGTGGTCTTATCGGCAACTAGATAACTGGTGGCATCCTGGTTGCCGCCACCCGGCGGGTTGAGCCAACTGCCCACTTCTTCGCCGGGGATAAAACCACCCGCTGTAAAGGTAAAAACCGTCCCCGGCGGGCCACTGGTCGGCGTTACGCTCTCAGTCGGAGGCGGCGCGCCCGGCTCCTGGATCTGGAAGGGGATGCTGATCAGACGATTACTCGAAATGCCCCGCGCCTGGGATGCCCAGTTCCCTGTCGGCGCATCGGCGGGGGCCGTCCAGTTCCAGTTTACAAACCCGGTAGGATCGGCGTAGAGATTGACGGCCTGCGCCTCATCCGGCAGGCTCATTGTCGATCCATCCGGGCGAGTCAGCCAGGGACCGACCTGCTCACCCGGCTCGAAACCGCCCGCCACAAAGATAAATGTCGTCCCACGCGGGCCACTCGTCGGTGTTACGCTCTGGGGCGGCGGCGGCGGCTCGACCGGGGTGCCCCGGATCTCAAAGGGGATGCCGATCCGCAGATCGCTATCAACTCCAATTGCCGACATGACCCAGGTGCCATTCACTGCATTGCCGGGCGCGGTCCAGGACCAGCTTACCCGGCCGGCATCATCGGCCACATACCGCCCGATCGAAGGCGTCACCGGCGTAGCGTCGGGCATGGTCACCCAGGCGTCTACCCGTTCACGGGGAATAAAACCCTCGGCCGTAAAGGTAAAGAGCGTTCCCGGCGGGGCAACCGGCGGCGTCGCCGTACCGCTCGCCGCGGCAACCGGGGCTCCTGGCAGGGCAGTCACGCCAACCAGCATTAGCAGCAGCCAGACCGGGAGAAGATACAACCTGCGTTTCATCAAAGCCTCCAACTTGATAATCGATCTCTATGTATTGTCATCACGCGCTCATCGCGCCATTCTACGCTGGTTCTGGTATAGTGTGTTGCATCAGCATACCACAGTGGCGCGCAGACAGCATCGCCCAACGTACGGATTGTCCTGGGTATCACAGCGGAGCGGATCTCCTACCTGAGAGGGAGTTACCCGCCGGCAGCGTGCCGGGCAACCGGTTCGGGCACGCGATAGTAGGCCAGGCGCAGCGCCCAGACTAGGATCGCAACCGAAATCGTCGTCCAGAGCAGCGCCCAGAAGATCGCCGGGATGCCGGTCGCACCCTGCATAATCTGCGCATCGGTGCGCGGACTGCCCAGGGCCAGCGAAAACCCGACCAGGTCAAACATACTGTTGAGCGAGTTGAGCATCGCCTGTACTGCCAGCAAGAGCAGCAGCCCGTCGGCCCAGAGTGGCCCCAACCGCCGCCCGGCCAGCATCAGTCCGGCAGCCAGACCGAATCCGGATACAATACCAAAGAGATTGCGGACAAACAGCAGACAGAGCAACCCCAGCGCAACACCCAGCCAGAACAGCACACTCCGCGCCGGCGCGCCCCAGGCTGCCAGGATCGTCAGGATGCCGCCAAAGAGCGCACTACCGATATAGCCCGCGCTGACGACAATCCACTGAATACCGCCCACAGACCAGGCCGTCCCGGAGAGATCCGGGCGGACGACAAAGCGGTTGAACCCGCCGCCCGTGACAATCGCCGCCAGACCATGACTCAACTCGTGGACAAACGTGTTAAACAGTTGAAAGGGGTAAAAGAGCAGACCAAACAGCGGTATGCGCCACAGAATCAGCATCAGGAACCCCAACCCCAGCACCGTCATAATCTCGCGCTGCCGCCAGTTCTGGAAAAAGCGGGCAAACCCCATTGTGCAATGTCCTTTCGACGTAGTGCGTCTATCGGCACAATTGTAAATCTATCTGATAGACGATTCAATCGGAAAATGGGTTGCGTTCACTAATCTGACAGGAGTTATGCGGTTGCTCAACCAAAAGGTAATTTCGCCTCCGACAGGGTGGAAGAAATTCTCTTTTTTCACCCTGCCGGAGGCGAAGACGGCCTTTGTGGGAGTACGTGTCTGATTTGTACGCCCACCGCGCAACTCGTGTAATCTGACAGCGTGCCACGGCATGAGGTATAATACAAATCCTATGAACATACTATCTATTCCGCGCTTCTTCTGGATCAGCGTTCTGGCGGCGCTGATGATAACCGCACTCCTGGTCGGGTGCAACGCTGTTGCCACCAGCGAGCCGACACCAACAATAGTACCGCCGACTCCGGTTCCCACACCCAGCGCAACGCCGCTGCCGCGTGGGGGCGCGCTGACCGTGCGCATGGCGCAAGAGGTTACCGACCTGCGCCCCTGGCAACCGCGTTCACGCGCCGAAGAGCAGGTTTCGCAGATACTCTATAGTGGGCTGATGCGCCTTGATGCGGAGTTGCGTCCGCAACCGGACCTGGCGGCGGACTGGGAGTCCTCGCTGGATGGGCGCGTGCTGACCTTCACGCTACGCAGCAATGTAAGCTGGCACGATGGGCAACCCTTTGGGGCCGACGATGTACGCTTCACGCTCAACAGCCTGCGCTCGCTGCCCTACACCCGTACCGCGCTGCTGGCCGACTTGCAGCGGATCGAGAATGTCACCACGCCCGATGAGCAGACCGTGGTGCTGCAGTTGAGTGAACGCTATGCGCCGCTGCTGGCCGAACTTACCCTGCCCATTCTGCCCCGCCACATGCTGGAGGGGCGTGATCTGAACAGTATCGACTTCTGGACGGTGCCGGTCGGGACGGGACCGTTCCAACTGGACAGCCGTGAGCCGGAACAGTCGGTGGTGCTGACTCGCCATGAGGCATATCATCATGGAGCACCGCTGCTGGAACGGGTCGCCTTTGTGGTTGCACCTGATAGCAATATTACGCTAGAAGCACTCCAGGATGAAGATCTGCTGCTGGCCGAACTGCCCTGGCGCGCGCACCGCTCCGCCGAGGCGTTCGACAATGTTCGCCTCGATTCCTACCCGGAGAATGGCTTCTACTTTCTGGCCTTCAATCTGCGTGACGGGCGGCCCTTTGCGGAACTCGAAGTGCGGCAGGCGCTGACCCGCGCTGTCGATGTGCCACGCCTGGTTGAGGTTGTCACCAACGGACAGGGCATACCGATCACGAACAGCGCCGTACCCGGCTCGTGGGCCGATCTGACGCCGCCGGTGGCCTCCGGCGCTGATCTACCGGGCGCACGCGATCTGCTGACGGAGGTGGGCTGGATTTTGCCCCCCGGCGGGACTATTCGTGAGCGCGATGGCGTACCCCTGACCGGCGCGTTGTTTGTGCGCGGTGATGATCCGCGCCGGGTAGCGGCCGCCGAACGGATTGCCGAAACTGCCGCCAGCATCGGCATTGACATTAATGTCGAGCGGGTTGATTTCAACACGGTATTGCTTGCCAAGTATGCACCGCCCTATGACTTTGATCTGCTGCTGGGCAGTTGGATGAATGGCGCGGGTGATCCCAACTTCCCCGATTACGCCTACTACGATCCGGACGATTTCTCGCTGTTTCACTCCAGCCAGATCAACGTCGGCACCGCCGATACGCGCATCACGCGTAACTTTATTGGCTTTAGCGATCGGGTGTACGACAACCACTCGCCCGCCGCCCGGCAACTCTACAACCTGGATGAGCGCATCACCGCGTACGAGCAGACCCAGGCACGCGTGGCCAATACACTGCCCTATCTCTATCTCTGGGCCGATCGCCTGCCGGTTGCACTCAACAAACGGGTGACAACTCTCGACGGGCCGGTGGATCTCGCATCGCCGCTCTATTTCTGGAATATTGAACGATGGTATCTTCAGTAGAACGCGCATATACCGCCAATCCTTTCACCGAGCGGGGACGGATTACCGAGCCCTCCCGTTTTACGGGACGCTGGCGGGAACTCTCGCTGGTCTTTGACCGACTGGAGAAGTATCTGCCGGTCTTGATCGCCGGTCCTCCCGGTATCGGCAAATCGTCGCTGCTCACGCATGTCGTTCAGTCCGCCGCTGTCAACCTGGATGATCCGGGCCTGCGGGCATTTTATGTTGACCTGAGCGTGCTACCTGACGCCGCAGCCACCTATGAACTGATCATTCGCGCGTTGAGCAGCCGGGGCAACAGCCATACCGCGCTGGAAATTGCCCTGCTGGAGGCGGATCAACCGTTGCTGCTCTGCCTGGATAACACCGGGGTGGCGATGGAGGCGGGATGGGGTGAACATCTGCTGGAGAGCCTGGCCCGCATGGCCCGCCAGACCGGCCGCGAATGCCAGACCACGGCACGCAATGCCTGTCTCCGACTGGTTGTCACCATGCGTAGCCCGGTGCCCCTCTTGAGCGAGCCGTTTGCGACCCTGAATATGGGCGCGATTACCCCCTCCGAAATACGACTGCTGATCGATGCCTATCTGGATGGAACCGACGTGCAGTTTACCTCGGACGACATAGGAAAGCTGACGACGTTGAGTGCCGGCCATCCGGCCTACCTGCAGCGGGCCGCGTTTCACCTGTTCAATGCAAAAACGCAACCGGGCTACAACTGGCAGGCCGCATACCGGGAAGAGGTACATACACAGCCGGTGCCCGGCGCAATGCTGCCGCCGGGAGCCTTCGAGGGCGACTATGCGGGCGAGTCAGTTACCACCTACTACCCGGCGGCCGGGGATACGCCCAAACGCCCCGATCTCAAGCCATACGAACTGGAAGGACAGGGCGGCCTGGTGCGCGCCCTGCTGCCCCTGCTGGCGGCACTGCTGGTCTTCAGTCTCAGCCGGAGCCTGTTGCCGGCGGTTGGTGTGTTTATCCTGGGAATTGTTTTAGTTGTGCTCTTCGAGCGCCACCGTAACACGCGGCCGTAGCGCGCAGCATTGCAGCATGCTGCGCCTCCACGTCTCTATACCTGCATGCCATGTCCTACGTCGGCATACTCTGCTCCTGCGCTCCTGCCGGCACAACCCGGTTACGCCCGGCGCGTTTCGCTCCGTACAGGGCACTATCTGCGGCTTCGTTGAGGCTGTTCGAGTCATGGTCATCCGAAAAAGCAGCAATACCACAACTGCATGTAATGGGGATGGTCGTGCTGTCATCCGGCTGCTGAATATGCGCAAAATCCTGACAGATCTCTTCAAAGATCTGCCGGGCAACCATGGCATCCGTGTTGGGTAAGATAACCGCAAACTCGTCACCGCCATAACGCCCGATAATGTCGGTTGCACGCAAGCGTTGTTGCAGCAACCGGGCCAGCCGTTTCAATACCCAGTCCCCGGCGGTATGCCCCAGAGTATCATTGACCTGTTTAAAGTTGTCAATGTCCAGTATCGCCAGCGTCAGCGGGGTGGCCTGGCGCTGTGCGCGCGCTACTTCCGTGCTGAGCAACTCCTTCATCGTGGTATGATTGAGCAAGCCGGTCAAACCGTCGCGCATCATATAGGATTGCAGAGTACGCGACCGCTGCACCCGCGCTACGACCGAGGCAATCAGCCGCTCAGGCTGAATTGGTTTCGTCAGAAAGTCATCCCCACCCAGTTTGATCGCTGCCAGTTGCTTATCCAGGTTGGTTTCCGTTGAGAGAAACACAATCGGGATACCCACAAAGGTCTGCTGCTGGCGGATAACTGCGGCCAACTCCAACCCATTCCAGTCCGGCATATACAAATCCATCAGAATCAGATCAGGTTGGAAGTCAACCAGCCCTACCATAACGTGCAACGGATCAGTAATGATTTTTGCTACCATATCGCGCTGCTGCAATATCAATGCATAATATTCCGCCAGCACCTGATCATCATCAACAATAAGTACCCGGTACGGTTCCGGCCTGGGCGATACCGTTAATTGATCAAGCTGTTCAATTAATCGCGGCACATCGATTGGTTTGGTAAAATAAGCCACCCCTCCCACCCGTACGGCATGCAGGCGTGCCGGCAGATCGTTACGTGCTGAGATAAACAACACCGGAATCGTCACCTCACGAAACTGCCGGATCTGGGCAATCCCGGTAATACCTGCAAGTCGATCCTCGGCAAACATGATGTCCATCACAATGACGGCCGGCGGCGCATCGTGAACTACCTGCTCAAGTTCACGCGGATGTGCAAATGTACGCACTGTGTAACCAGATTGCTCAAGCTCCAGTGCCAATTCTCGGGCTAATAGCAGATCATCTTCAACCAGATAGACCAGGCGACTGTGTGCTCCGGAGAGATGCTGGTTGAGGGTAAGATATGGTTTCCAGGCCAGAGTAGAGGCATGCTGCGTCGGATCTTTCGCTACCATGCGCACAACCTCCATCAGCGCGCTGATTTGCGTGTACTCCTCAGATGTGAGCGGGTCGTTCCGTTCCTGAATATCCAGCAAATAGCGCTCGATGGTATGCGCCGTATTGCTGAGTGAAGTAAAGCCAAAAGTAGCCCCGGAACCAGCCAGCTTGTGGATCAACTGCAACATGGTCTCGAGCGCGCTGGTATCCCATGCTTCCGGCGAGAGGGTGTTCCAGACGGACGTAAGCTGATCAACACGCGCGCTCAGCCCGGCTATGTAGGCCTGGCGCAGTTCATCCAGTTGATCCTGTACCGAATATGTTGTATCAGGCGGCATAGTGCTGACTCCATATACTGTTGATTGTCGCCGAAAGGGTCATCGGATCGAACGGCTTGGTAATCACACCCAGCGCGCCCAATTCGAGATAGTGTTCGACTTCATGCCGTTGGGCCTTGGCCGTCATAAAAATCACCGGTGTTTCCACCATATCGGGCAATTCCCGTAGTGCCCGGAGTGTACCTGGTCCATTCATCCCCGGCATCATAACATCAAGGATAACCAGATCCGGGCAGAATTTAGGTGCCGTATCCAGCGCTTCACTTCCGGAACTACAAATCTCGACGACGAAGCCACCGACCGCCTCCAGCGCAAGCTGCGCAACGGACTGAATATCCAGATCATCTTCAACTAAAAGCACCCGGTTCAAGGCTGCGCGTGTCATGCTGCTACTCCATTCCTGGTATTTCATGTTCTTCATTCTGATGAGCGAGAGATAACGGTGCCAGTGATGCAATCGTGTTACGTAGACTCTCGTTGGAAGTACGCGACTTGATCAACACCGCGGCAACCTGACGCGCTGTCTCCATATCGACCTCCTGGGCCGAAAAAATGACAATCGGCGTGGGTGGTGTCGGCTGCTGACTCAGATAGGTTAGTAGCTCCAGCCCCGACCCATCGGGCAGTCCAATATCGAGCAGGATTAGATCATATGACTCCCGTGTCAGCCACTGCCGGGCCGCTTGCAGGGTCATGGCTGCCTGTACATCAGCGACCGGCTGCAACACCATTGCCACGAACTGCACCACATCGGGATCATCCTCGATATGCAGGATACGGAGCCGTCCATGGATATGCTGCTGGACGGCCTCATTGATGGCGGATTTCAGCCGATCTTGATTGACCGGTTTATCCAGCCAGTCGATCACGCCAAAGGCTCCGCCATTGACCTCGTTGCGGCCTTCCTGCGCCCGGGCTGAGACAACCACAATCGGCAGGCAGCGCAGGTGCGCATCCTGGCGCAGTTCACGAATGAGGGATACTCCATCCTGGTCGGGCAGCATGAGATCGAGCACCATTGCCGCATAGGTATTCTGTGCCAGCAACTGCTTTGCCTGGGTTGCATTATGGGCAGTATCGGCAATAAAACCGCTCTGCTTGAGCAGCAAGCGCAAGAGGAGGGCAACATCCTGATCATCCTCGCAGATAAGCACCCGCGTCGGCAAGGATACATCCGTTTGATCAATGAGTGGGGGCACAACCTCGGACCATTGGGGCAGGTCAAAGTAGAAGGTGGTACCGGTGCCCAGGCTGGTTTCAAACCCGATTGTCCCACCCAGGCGCTCAACAATCGCCTTACTGATACTGAGGCCGAGCCCGGTGCCCGACTTCTGACGCGTATCGGAGGAGTCGGCCTGGGCAAATTTCTGAAAAATTCGATCCCGAAACGCTTCGGCGATACCTGGCCCATGGTCGGTGATGGCAACCCGAATGGCACGTTCCTGCCGCGCAACGGTGATAGTAACCGTATCATCACATGGCGAAAACTTTGCCGCATTCGAGAGCAGATTGGTCAAAACCTGCGTCAGGCGGTCAGTATCAGTATTAATGACGACATCCGGTAGGCGCTGTTCCAACATCAGCGTAACCCCAAATTCGGCGGCATAGGCCCGGTTGGCTTCAACTGCCTGTTCAATCAGGGGCATAAGCTCCACAGGCTTGAGTTCGAAAACCATCTTGCCCGAGGCAATCTTCTCAATATCCAGGATATCATTGATCAGGCGGACCAAACGCTCGCTGTTTTTATAAGCAATATCGACCATGGTGCGGACCCGGGACGGCAGTTCCCCGGCCACTCCGCCCGTGATCAGACCAAGCGACCCGCGAATTGATGTCAACGGTGTGCGTAACTCATGGCTGACGGTCGAGATAAACTCATTCTTCATCCGCTCCATCTTTTTGCGCTCGGTGATATTACGCACAATCGCCAGCGTTTCGGCAGCACCACTTACGACAATGCGTGCCTCATAGTCCTGGGGGAAATCCTGCATTGTCACCTGATACTCAAAGATCTGAACTGTATTGGTTTGCAATGCCTGCACTACCGCCTGCATCAACTGCTGCGCTAATGTTGGTGGGAGAACATCAAACACCTGCCGGCCAATAAACTCGGTGGGGGATACCAGCAACTCTTCTTCCCGGGCAGATTTATAATCCAGGAAAAACCCATCGTGACTGACGCGAAACATCATGTCGGGAATAGCATTGAGCAGGGCGCGGTTGGTCGCCTCGCTGCTACGCAAGGCCGCCTGCGCCCACTCACGCTGGATTGCCGCGCCGAGTGTGCTGGTCGCCGTCTTCAGGGCATCTACCTCGGTGGCCGACCAGTCATGCTCACTCTGACACTGGTCAAACCCGATCATGCCCCACCAGACCGACCCGACAAAGATTGGTACGACAACCAGCGAACGAATATCTTGCGAAGCCAGGATCTCCTGTTCGTCGGGGGGGAAGGTGCGTACATGACCGTAGATCAACTCACCCGTATTCAACATATCAACCCAGCGTGCAAAGCCGACCTCGCGATAGGGCAAATTTTGCAGTTCGGGATTATCAATCTGCGGCTCAATACCGGCCGCGGTCCACTCAAACCGCTGGCTCACCAGCAGCGTATTGTGCTGATCAAAGTGATTCTCGAAAATATAGACCCGACTCACGTCGGCGGCATGCCCCAGACATTCCAGCACCTCCTGAATATGCTCTTCCCAGCTATCCGTTGTTAGAAAGAGCTTGGCAGCAAAACTGACCGCTTCCAGGATCGCATCACGCCGTTGCAGGGCTACCTCGGTGCGCTTGCGCTCGGAGATATCATTCAGGGTGCCGGCTGTCCCAACAATCTGCCCATTC